>JAUVKT010000096.1 GCA_030596125.1 Bacteroidales bacterium
GTTAATTGGTTAATATAGCATTCCAGGGATGTCAATAAAGTATTCTTCGAAACATCCAAACCAGTTAATTGGTTACGACTGCATAACAACATATCTAAGGCGGTATTCTTTGAAACATCCAGGCTGGATAATTGGTTATTAATGCAATCCAGTAAGATTAATAAAGTATTCTTTGAAACATCCAAACCGGTTAATTGGTTACCATCGCACGACAACCTTTCCAAGGCGGTATTATTTGAAACATCCAGGCTGGTTAATTGGTTAGACCAGCAACTCAGTCTGGTTATTAAAGTATTCTTTGAAACATCCAGGCTGGTTAATTGGTTACCAGAGCACCAAAGAGTATCCAGATTGACAAATGCTTTAATACCTGTTAGATCTGAAATGTTTTCTCCGCTAACATCCAAAGTAGTTATTACCTCTGCCTCAGCCGGACTAATAACGCCATCTCCGTTTGTATCAACTCCCAGTTCTATTAAAGCGTTTAAGAAGTTATCATCAGGGATAGTTATAGGGTCTGGTTCTTTTTCACACCTGGTGAATACTATGGGTAAAATGAATATAAAAAGAACTTTGTATAATACTGATGGTATCGATACTACCAATGTATCAATGAAATTACCTATTAATCTTCTCCACCATTCTGCATAAGGTATTTTACAATTGTTTATCATAATTAGGAACGTTCATCAATAATGAAATCTACTGGCAGACAATTAGTTAAAGTTTCGTTTTAAAGAGGAAGCCCCGAAATTGGTTAAAAGGACACGAAAACGGGGTAATCTTTATTAAAATATGAACAAATTACGAAGAATTTTTGAATCCATTAATTATAGGAGGACATAAAGATCATATTCATATACTTTGTTTGTTATCGCGAAAGATTGCATTAATGAAACTGATCGAAGAATTAAAGACCCATTCATCAAAATGGATAAAAACAAAGGGGCAACAGTATCAAAAATTCTATTGGCAAAACGGATATGGAGGATTCTCGATTCATCAGAGCCGGCGAGGCAGGCGCACCCTTGGCGCTTAATAATATCAAATTAAAAAATGATTCTCGCTTTTTGGGTGTCCTTTTCGGAAAACAAGAGAATAGCCAAACGTATGCCGCAGGAAGACCAACAAAGAAAAGTAGCATAACCGGATTGTTAGACCATTATATACAATGTCTTTGAAATTGGGGTGTAAAAAAAAGGAACAAAGATGTTTGATCTTCATTCCCACTTCTTAAAAATCGTTGCATTTTGCGAATACCCCTAGTTAATTGATCCACTTTAACAGGTAAAAATCCTGCCTGTAAGGAATGTCATTATGCTTCGGATAAAGCCTTAGCCCATATGAAAATGTTCCTGATTTCTCGGGAGTCATCTCCAGCCTGTACAGAGACTTACTCTCCTTTGTACTGACTAATTCCAGCTCCGTGGAAGCAATAAACTCATGTGACCCGTCATGCATCACCCTGGTAATGATAAAATCAATGCCAATATTTTCGGGGGCAATCCCGTTAATATTTAATATAACTTCTGCCTTATAGCTTCTTCCTGAATGATAGACACCATCTTCAGGTTTTTCAAGACTATATGAAAGTATCTCCAGTCTCTCCCACTCGTTCCTCATCCATCCTTTCCAGCTGGTAATTGCAATAGCCTTTTCATAGTCATTTTCTCTTACCCGTTTTGATCTCTCCCATAACCTGTTGTAATATTTCGTGTAATAATCATCTATCATCCTCCTCATTGTAAATTCAGGGGCAATCTTAACAAAGGAGTTTTTGATATAGCTTATCCATTCAACCGGGACTCCATTCTCATTCTTATCATAATATGCCGGAATAACTTCATATTCGAGCATATTATATATTGTTTCTGCATCAATATCATCCTGCAGATCCTGATTGGTAAAAGTTCGTTTCAGAGGGAGCGCCCATCCTGCAAAAGCTTTGTAGCCTTCAGCCCACCAACCATCAAGCACACTAAAATGCAGGGTGCCATTCAGTACTGCCTTCTCTCCGCTTGTACCTGATGCTTCCAGTGGTCTTGTTGGTGTATTAAGCCATATATCAACGCCTCTCACAAGGTGTTTGGCCATCTCTATATCATAATTCTCGAGAAAGATCACCCTGCCCTCAAAATCAGGCATCTGAGTTATCTCGTTTATTCTTTTAATCAGGTCCTGCCCTGCCCCGTCATGCGGATGGGCTTTACCGGCAAAGATAAACTGAACAGGTTTATCACTGTTATTCACAAGCCTCTTAAGCCTGTCAATATCCCTGAATATCAGACCTGCTCTCTTATAAGAAGCAAAGCGTCTTGCAAAGCCAATAGTAAGAGCATTTTCATCAAGATGATTACTGATATTAAGTAATTTTCTCGGACTTACATGCTTATCGATCATTTCACTTTGAAGCTGCTGCCTGATCCACCTGAAAAGCTTCTGTTTAAGTTCCATCTTAATCCTGAAAATATCACCGTCAGGAACCTTGTAGATCTTTTCCCAGTTTGACCGGTCAGACTGATCAAAATCGGCTGTACCTGTAATAGCCTGAAAAAGATCTTCCCATTCCGGAGCTATCCATGTCGGATAGTGAACACCATTTGTGACATGACCTATATGAAGTTCTTCAGCTAGATATCCCGGCCAGAGCTTGTTAAACATGCTTCTGCTTACCTCGCCATGCAGTTTACTAACTCCGTTAACCTCCTGAGAAAGTCTGGTTGCTAGAAAGCTCATATTAAACTTCCTGTCAGAATCATGGTCCACTCTGCCAAGGTTCATTAACCGCTCCCATGTTATCTTTAGTCTTCCCGGATAATGAGGAATATATTTTCTCAACAGCCCTTCGTCAAATGAATCATGACCTGCCGGCACAGGTGTATGGGTTGTAAACAGGGTAGATGATCTGATAGCTTCCTTTGCCTCGTTAAAAGTAAGATGCCTCTTTCCCATAAGGTATATTAACCGTTCGAGTCCGATAAATGCAGAGTGTCCCTCATTGGAATGGTAGAGATCAGGCTTTAACCCTATTGCTCTCAAAGCTCTTATACCTCCTATTCCAAGCAGTAACTCCTGCTTAAGCCTGTTTTCGATATCTCCACCATACAGGTGATGGGTAACTTCCCTGTCTTCAGGCAGATTCTCATCTATGTCGGTGTCCAGAAGATATAGTATTATTTTTCCGACTTTTGCCTGCCAGATCCTTGCTTTTACGGTTCTGCCCGGCCATACCAGCGAAATTGTTATCTGCTTCCCGTTCTCATCCTCAACAGGAGTAATGGGAAGTTTTGAGAAATCCTCTGCTTCATAAATAGCCTGCTGCTCTCCTTTTGGACCCAGCTTTTGCCTGAAATAGCCATACCTGTACAATAATCCAACCCCAATGATATTATAATTGGAGTCACTCGCCTCCTTCAGATAATCACCCGCAAGAATACCCAGTCCGCCCGAGTAAATTTTCAGACAATGATGAATCCCAAACTCCATACTGAAATAGGCTACCAGAGGAGTATCCTTTCTGGAAGGTCTGTCGATATATGACCTGAACTTCGAATAAACACCATCGAGTTCAGTCAGGAACTCTTCATCCTCCGATAATACCTTTAATCGCTTATAGTCAACCTTTTCGATAAGTAACTTAGGATTTTGATTTGATTCCAGCCATAATGTCGGATCAATTCTTTTAAAAATAGCCTCCGCTTCATCATTCCATGTCCACCACAGGTTACAAGCAAGCTCTTTAATGTAAAAAATTCTTTCCGGTACATCCGACTGGATATAAATCTCTTTCCAGATTGGCACCTCATGGGGTTTACGCGGTGTAAAATCCTCTTTGAGAATAATTTCTGACAATTCGCGTGGTTTGCTTCTCCTATCATGAGTGTTCAGGAGAGCTATCTCATAAGCTTTGTAATAGTGCTCAACCAGGTTATCCCACTTTGCGATCCTGGAAATCCTGAAAGCATCTTTTCCGGCCGAAAGAGTATCCTTTTTGTTCAGTCTGATCATTTTCAGAAAAAACTCCATTATTGTATCCACGGTATTGTCCTGATCCCCATCATTTCTCTCTGCAACACTGATAGCATTACCGGCATCAGAAACCCGGTCTTTAACCCATAATCCAAACCCTGCAAGTGTAGTAGTGATGGTTGGGATAGAAAACATAAGACTTTCTAATGGAGTATAGCCCCATGGTTCATAATATGATGGAAAAACTGTCAGGTCGAAACCAATAAGAAGGTCGTAGTAAGATTTATTAAATATACCATCATCACCATTCAGGTATGACGGTACGAATATCACCTTAACATTTTTTTCGGGACGGTTATCAAGATCAAAACCGGCAAGAGCATTTAACACAGGATCATGTTCCCTGTTATGCAATCCATGTGTAAGGATTCTGTCCCCAACCGGAGGCAGAGAATTTTGTCCTGACAGAAAATCTGCAATATCCTTTCTCGGTCCCTTATGATATGCAGGAACCATAATAAAGGCAACACACTTTTTACCATTTTTAATTTTTCTGTCCAGCTTAGAGAGTGCCTCAATATAGAGATCAATACCTTTATTATAATACTCATACCTTCCACTTGTAACCATAAGGTAACTATCAGCAGGAAGATCTTCACCGGTAACTACTTTTGCAACATTTAAGAGAATATCTCTCGCCTCAGCCCGCATTTTTGTGAAATCATCTCCCTGAGGCACAAAAGAATCTTCAAATCCGTTTGGTGTTACAATATCTACCTCTTTCCCAAGGAATGCCCTGCACTCTTTGGCCGTAAGATCACTTACTGTGGTAAAAACGTCGGCCTCCTGGGCAGTGGTCTTTTCAAGTGACTGCTTGGCAACAATATTAAATTCCCTTGCAACCTGGTATGGATTGTACTCGTTCATTCTGCTGTAGAGTGGTCTTTTATTACCTGCTATGCTTCTTCCAAGCACTGTTGCGTGTGATGTAAATGCAGTAGAAACCCATGGCGCATGAGATTTAAGATAAAGCAGTCCTGTTCCTGTCATCCATTCATGAAACTGGGCAATAATTTCCTGGTGTTCCTGATAAAATCCGGTAAAACTCTCTATCACTTTACCTGCAGCATAACCAAAAAGAGCGGGTTCAATATAGTCCCATTCTCCTGAAATACTATCGAGCTTATAATTCTCCCAGAATCCGGCAAAAATTTCATTCTTTTCGTTAAAAAACTGAGTAAAGTCTACGAGTACCACTACCGGTTTACCCGAAATGTTCCATCTCCCTGTACGTACACGCAAGCCCTCACTTGCAGCCTTACTCCTCCATCCACTAAGAATATTATCGTCTTGAATAAATTCCGGATTTTCTTGCTCATCACGCCATACATCCGGACCTATAAGTATATAATTATCTCCGAGTTGATTTATTAGGTTTAATGCTTTGGTAGAAATAACAGTATGGATCCCTCCAACTTTATTACACACCTCCCAGCTTGTCTCAAACAACAAGTCAATTTTTCTGTTCTCCATATTTATAATCTGTTATTTTGTTTTTCGGACGGGTTTCTTCTTCACTGATCCTTCTTTCTTAATTTTTCCCGTCGCAGTGCTCTGCTTGACGGCAGCCTTCTTGAGTTTATTTCTAAGATTGTGTATCTCATTTTTCTGCTGTTCTATCACCTCCTCGTTTTTCTCGATTTTCTTACGCAGATTCGATAACCCGATATCCTCCTCTTCGGGGCAAATTGTATTCAGTCTGATTTCAAAATCGCTCAATACGTTCATATAATTCATAAAGGCATCATATGGCGACTCATACGGATTAAAATAGGCATGTACTGCACCGTCAGAAAAGAACTTTGTGCACATATAATAGAAATGATCGCTCACCTGGAGGTATCGCCAATCTCGTAAAAGATCCTCATCTTTACATTTACGCGCCAGTGATGTAAGAGAATTCAACTTAATAAAAGCTGCATCCTGCAGATCATTTCCTAACCAGGCAGTAAGATCCCTCTCCTCATCAGCCCATGAAACCGGGCTGGGAACCTCAATCGCTGATACAGGCTGAAAGTTATCAGCAATCTCAGAGGGAGTCATAAAGTTAAATGGCGTATTATCGAGTATCGCCCCCGGAAGAGCATCCAGGAAATCGAGTATGCCGGTATCTGCCTTTTGGTGCTCACCAAAGGTTTCATAATCCATAAACAGGTTAATAATATCAGCGTCCTGTGCCTTTTCATTTAACCATCCTGCGTATTTTTCGGCTGTCAGAGGCCATTCCTTCCAATCCCTGTTCCCAAATCTGAAAGCGATATCATCACTCAGGTTAAAGTTGCGAAGCAATACTTTAAGTCTTGGATTAATAGTGTTGCAATAAAGGTGATCCGGACTTCTCCATCCGAGTATATGCTTTGCTCCTTCTGTCAAAACTGATTTGAAACCCATTTCAGATATCCAGTTGCCAATCTCATCTGAATATACCAGTTCGGTATTCCTGAATGAGGTAGCTTCCACTCCAAGCAGTTCTTTAATCTTCTTTCTGTGTGTCTCAACCTGTTCAGTAAACTCCTCCCTGGTATTCATGCATGCGAGTGAATGCGAATTTGTTTCAGCCAGAAATTCAACCTTTCCTGTTTCAGCCAGCTCCCTGAAAGAGTCCAGTACTTCAGGTGCATTTAACCGTAGCTGATCGAGCAAAACACCGGTCAGGGAAAATGCTACTTTAAATTTGCCATCATGCCTGTTGACAAGGTCTTTAATTATCCTGTTTGCCGGCAGATAGCACTCATCCGACACTTTCCTGAGAATATGCTCATTTGTATAATCATCATAATAATAGTGATCATTCCCAATATCAAAAAACCTGTATCTCTTCAAACGAAGAGGCTGATGGACCTCAAAAAACAGACATATACTCTTCATATCTCTAATTTTAAAACTTAATTTTTCAAGGCATCGAGATAAATATCCCTGACACGCCTGGCTGAATTTTCCCATTTAAAAGAGTCAACCTCCTCTTTTCCTTTATCTATAAACATCTTTGATAAAGCGGGATAGGTTAATATTCCGTGTATCGCATCTGCCATTGCACTAATATCCCAAAAATCGATTTTTACTGCATGAGTAAGTATCTCAGCAACTCCCGACTGTTTACTGATAATAACAGGAACGTTAGATTGCATTGCTTCCAGGGGAGAAATACCAAACGGTTCGGATACCGATGGCATAATATAAACATCACTCATGCTTAGCATCCGGTAAACATCGTCCCCTCTTAAAAACCCGGTAAAATGGAACCTGTCGGAAATATTCAGGGATGCAGCCCTGCGCATCATCTTATTCATCATATCACCACTCCCTGCCATAACAAATCTTACATTTTTCATTACCTGGAGTACTTTATAAGCCGCTTCTACAAAATATTCAGGACCCTTCTGGAAAGTTATCCTCCCAAGAAAAGTAACAATTTTATCATTGATTCCCTTTTGGGCTGCTTCATCATAAATACTCCCGGTTGGTTCAACCGCATTATAAACAGTAAAGACCTTTGAGGGATCAATATGGTATTTATTGATTACTGTTTCTCTGGTAAGGTTACTCACTGCAATAATCCTGTCGGCAGCATCCATCCCTGCTTTCTCAATATTGTAAACATCAGGGTTAACATTTCCGCCACTACGGTCAAAATCGGTTGCATGTACATGTATTACAAGAGGTTTGCCGGAGACCTTTCTGGCAGCTATACCGGCAGGGTATGCCAGCCAGTCGTGGGCGTGAATAATATCAAAATCATTTTCAGTTGCAATCACTGAAGCGACAACAGCATATTTTTCAATCTCTTCGATCAGGTTATCCCCATACTTTCCGCTAAATTCAAGTTTCCCCTCATCATTTGTATTTACAAACATGGAGCTTCCTTTTTTTTCTTTTCGTGTAAGCTTCCAAAATTGTTCAGGATCGGTATAAGGAACTATCTTTGACTCAACCTCTATTTTTTCAAACGGTTTGATAACACCTTTATAATATATTTTCTTGTAGGCAATATGTATATCGCTGGCTCCCATTAGCTTAATAGATGATTGATCTTCATCACCATATGCTTTGGGAACAATAAACAGCACCTCCATGTCAGGGATGGT
>JAUVKT010000163.1 GCA_030596125.1 Bacteroidales bacterium
AGAGTAGTTTTGGTCGATAGCTCAGTTGAGATGTTCGTAGGTTTACTAAAGTCTCTCCTATAGTCCATTAGGTAACGCAATTTTCCGTATTTCAATACTTCCTCTGAAGACAGTTTCATCTCCTGGCAAAAGCTGTTGGTAGTCCATAAAAACATACTGAGCAGAACAAACGATAATACTAATGTTTTTTTAATCATGGTATTTTTCCCTTTCTAATTGATATTTTCAGTTATATATTATTAAATATTGCCGAATCATCCGTTTATCGTACAATATAGTCGATCACTGCCAGAGAGTATATTGAAACAGAAGGAACGACAAATTCAACATAATTCTGACCATTCTCATTTAGCTCCTTAATTTCCAAAACTTTTTCCGTTACGGCATCAGGAGAAACAAGTTTTACCTTCTTAGCTTTGGTGCCTTCAGGAAGCAAGACCTTCAGCCTTGTATCTTTCTCTTCGATGATGTTCCCTTTTTCATCAACCTTGTAGTTCACCAGGTGAACAACTATTCTTGATTTATCAGTCTGGATTAACGGGTGACATTCCACCGTGTAAGGAGCAAGGCAGTGAACAGGATAACTCCCCCCGGCTGCCCACCTCACTAATTCTCCAAATACCTGGTTGAGGGAAACCAGTTTAGCTGCAGTCACAAAAGCCAGATCTTTGAATATAACCACTTCCTCCCGCCCGGTCGCCGGAAGGGAACCATACGCCTCTGAGGGAATAAAAATCACCCGTCCTTTTCCGTAATCATTCTTGCTTATTGCATTTACACCAAGTGTCTGATCTATCGATGGGTCCATATGCCCCCATGGTTCCATACCTTCAAACAGGCGACTGAGACCTAATTTTTTTCTCATCCTGCCGAATTCATCGTATTTTGAAGATGCTCCGAGGGACAATAAACCACCGCCGTTTTCCACATATTTTTCAAATATACTTATCTTTTCATCGCTCATCATAGGAACATCTGGAAGAATGATCAAATCATATTTTTCTAAAATTTCAGACTTAACATCATCATCCACGATCATAACATGGGGGATATGCTCATCTAAAAGCATACGTGAGACTGCCATGGCATAAGTCTTGTATCCAGCGTATGCCTGTTCTACAGAAATGAGAACAGCCACGTTAGTGTAAGGTTTGGATCCGAGGAAAAGATGCTCATTTTTATCAAGAAAACTGTTGTACTCGCTAACTCCCTGTACTATTTCTTCATTTGGGTTTTCACGATCATTCGCGTATCCCTCCCATACAGGAAGTGACATATAAGATGTCTGATTTGCATTACATTCGGCAATGAAAAGTTTTACCAATGGAAATAAAGCAGATAATGGTTTTTCGTGTATGTCGGTATAAGGATCTCCCAGATAGCCGTCATAAACTGTGGGTATGCCATGAGAAGCTGCAGCGCTATATTTTAATACCGGAGAGTTGGTAAGTTTAACATCTTTTGTACCCCAGGGGTTCACATTCATCATTGGCTCAATAAAAATAAAACTCATACCCTTAGCCCATTCTTCAATGGGACCTACTGCATAGTTGAACACCCGGTAGGGATCTCCTTCCCACAGGCAAGCATTATCGCTCATAATAAATCCCGGTTTAAGGCTGTCTCCATAAGCCTTGAGCACTTTAAGATGCTCTGTGTAATTCAAAGCCCTGAACCGCTTCCACTCGGTAACCAAAGGATTTTCGGTATTTAACAACCTCTCCTCCATAAACTTCCTGGGATCGACCTCAGATACATCGTTAACATCAAATATATTAATCAATTCATCCGGGCTATAATTATTTTTCAAGTGCGTTCTGAATTTAGCGTTACAAAAAGGACAATAACAAAAAATCGGCGAATCATCTATAAAAATTCCGTCTGAGCCAAGTTCCAATTGAAGCTTAAGAAACCCACGATTATATTGCTCCACTGCCGGATGATTAAAACAGACAGCATTTTCCTGTACTCCTCCCTGGTGTGTTTTATTATAAACACATGGATTTCCCCGGGAATCAAGCCTCGCCCACTCAACCGGGTCAACGGGTCGTGGACCAAAGATATCCTTGTATTGTTGATCCCAGCGGTGATCATAAAAGTCAAAGAACAAATCTCTCTTTTCAGGTACTCCATGAAATCTTGTGGTTGTCATATAGGAAATGACCAAAATCCCCTTGCTATGCAGGTCACGAACATACTGTTTATAGTGCTTCGCATCCTCTTCCATCTTTTTCCTGTCAGGCAAACCGCGATAGCTGTCGGAAGATATTATACTACTCGTATGTACCAGGGTTGTATTGGTTTGCACCTCTCTTGAGATACTCTGAGGCTTACTCCAGTCTCGCCTGACTTCGCCAATGTATCTCAATTTTCCATATTGCAACAGTTCCTCTGAAGTCGGTATTATTTCCTGGCAAAATGCATTGGAGCTTGTCCACTGAAACAGAGTTGCCAGAACAAGCAATAAAACAGATAATTTTTTTATCATGGTAAATTCTCCTATTAATTTAAGTTAAAGTATAAATATTTTATGCTGATAAAAGATATTTTTTTCAATTCAGGATTGATAAATAATTTTGATTAACAACCATATTGTTCCCCTCGTATAGCTCTTCTATTCTATCTTCTCTATCGATTACAATCTTATACCAGTTTTTGTTTTTCAGATCAAACTCTATACA
>JAUVKT010000093.1 GCA_030596125.1 Bacteroidales bacterium
AATCACAATTTGGTTCATGCATTGCACAATACAGGAAAGGTGAGTTGTGAAAAATAGCACCAGGCTTCCTGCCTGCCGGCAGGCAAGGCAGCCTGGTGTTATGGCATAAGTTTGAGTCTGCCTTCATCCATAGAGGAGTTATTACTATAAACCCTCCCGCTCTCTCATATCTGTCCTGTCGTTCAGTTACATACTATCTCCTAAAAAAATCATTTTTAATGCATGTATACATTATTGTTAATATATTATCCTATATTTGGTATGAAGTAATACAACTTGGCAGAATTTTTATCTGATTCGGGTGAGAGGAGTAAAACTAAATATCTATGTCTAAACTATTGAACAAAATCTTATTTCTTATTCTTGTTGTCGGCTCTCAAAATCTGGCAGCACAGATTGAAATAACCGGTAAGATAACTGATGAGAATGGAGAGGCCCTGATAGGTGCTACCATTGTCGTAAAAGGAACAGTTTCAGGAACATCAGCTGATTTTGATGGAAATTATGTTATCGAAGTCAGTGATAAAAATAGCATACTTGCATTCTCTTTCGTAGGCTATTTAGGACAGGAGATTGCAGTCGGGGAAAACACCATACTAAATGTGACCCTTGAACTGGACAGAACGAAAATAGATGAAGTGATAGTGGTTGGTTACGGAGTTCAAAAGAAGAGTGATGTAACCGGAGCTATTGTTTCAGTGAAATCGGACGAGATTTCAAAAACTGTAGGACTGAATGCGGCCAGTGCTCTGCAGGGGAAAGCAGCAGGTGTTGCTGTAACTTCTAATTCAGGAACTCCGGGAGGGGCTTTGAAGGTAAGGATCAGGGGAATCGGAACTATTGGTGATTCGAACCCCCTTTATGTAGTGGATGGATTTCCCACATCTGATATCGACTATCTGAACCCCGGAGATATTGAGTCTATGGAGGTACTCAAAGATGCCTCTGCTTCAGCCATATACGGAGCCAGGGGTGCTAATGGCGTAGTCCTCATTACCACAAAATCCGGAGGCAACCAGGAGGCTAAGATCAGCTTCTCGGCTTATTACGGAGTTCAGTCAATTACCAAAACCCTGGATATCATGAGCGGACCGGAGTATTACCAGACCATGCAGGAGATGTATGAAAATGCCGGCCTGTCTTTCAACCTTAAGGAAACCACTCAGGCAATAGTGGGTGTCGACACGATAACAATTCCTTATGCCGGCGATTCCACCCTGACCACAAACTGGTTTGACCTGCTTACAAGAGTGGCCCCAGTTGTTAATTATGAGCTTAGCGTTGCCGGCGGCAATGAAAAGACGCAGTATTTTCTGGGTGGAAGTATTATGCAGCAGGAAGGTACAGTTGTAGGTTCCTCTTACGACCGGCAGACCCTGCGTTATAAAATTGATACCAGGGCCAAGGAGTGGCTGGAGCTTGGATATAACGGCAATATTTCAAGGAATTCCAGGACCAGGGTTACTGAAAGAAGCCAGTATTACGGCATTGTATTAAACAGCCTGCGGACAGATCCGCTGACGCCTTCTTATAATGATTCCCTCGGACGTTATTATGAGCCTGCATACCAGGATATTGGTAACCCGGTGGCCAATGTTGAGTATGATAATTACAGAAACATATATTATCGTTCGGTAAATAACGCCTATGCAAAGATTACCTTCCTTGATCATTTCAGTTTCAGATCCAGCTTTGGTTTTGACATGAGCTTTTCCACCTCAGATGATTACGATCCCGAGCGCTATTTCCTGGGAGCTACTAAAAACAACCGTGCATACAACACCCTATATAAATATCAGAGTCAGGTCCAGTCCTGGCTGAATGAAAATATTCTTAACTACTCGAGGGAGATTAATGATCACAGCTTTACGGCCATGGCCGGTTTCACAATGCAGGAGACAACAGCATCATGGACAACAATGGAGAAGGACAGCCTGGCAAAGGATATTGAGATTCTCAGGTATTTCGATGCGGCAACTGGGGAGGCTCGTGTCAGTGGAAGTTCCTCTTCCAATGCAATGATCTCATACCTTGGGAGGCTTAACTATAATTACAAGGGCAAATACTTGTTGACAACCTCAGTCAGGGTTGATGGTTCCTCTCGCTTCGGGGCAGAGAACCGCTACGGGGTTTTCCCTTCAATATCTTTAGGTTGGAACATATTAAGGGAAGGCTTTATGGAATCCGTACCCCTGTTGTCCAGACTGAAGATCAGGACAGGCTGGGGACAGATAGGAAATGACAGGATAGGTAATTATAGCTATTCTGCCGGGGTGAACTTCGACCCTGCTAACAGTTATATTTTGGGTGGTCCAAACTCTGCGCAATACCAGGTATATGGAGCTTCTCCTGACAATTTTGGGAATCCCTACCTCAAGTGGGAGACGGTGGAATCGACCAATTTCGGTGTAGATTTCGGAATCTTTGACAACAGGGTTTCAGGAAGCATGGAGTATTATATTAAGAATACAAAGGACATGCTGGTTAGGGAGCCCGTTCCACTATACGTGGGATTTTCCTCTAATCCCTACGCAAACATAGGGGAGATGCAGAACAAGGGTTTTGAAATATCCCTTACCTACAAGGAGAGCATAGGAGAATTTAATTATGATGTCACTCTGAACGCAGCCTTTAACAAAAATGAGCTGGTTACCCTTGGCAAGGGACAGCCGATCACGGCAGGTTCATTGTTGGGTCAATCCATATGTAAAAATGATGTGGGACATTCCATAGGCTCTTTCTACGGTTATGTTACCGACGGGATTTTTCAGAATGATGAGGAAGTGATGGCAGGGGCACAGTCTGGTGCACGACCCGGGGATATAAGGTACCTTGACCTTAATGGTGACGGCAGCATTGACGATAATGACAGAACATATATCGGAAACCCTCAGCCCAAGGTCTTCTACGGCATAAACTTCAATGCCAGTTATAAGGGTTTCGATCTTTACCTGTTTTTCCAGGGAAGTTATGGCAATGACGTTTTTAATGCTACAAACTGGTATCTGTGGCATACCTCTGCGGGCTATAACCGTTCAAAAGAGCTGCTCAACAGCTGGGATGGTGAAGGTTCATCAGATAAGTTCCCGGCTCTGAATACAAAGGATCATAAGAACAATGTGATTTCAGACAGGTATGTTGAAGACGGCAGTTACCTTCGTCTTAAGAATTTCCAGATAGGATATTCCCTGCCACAATCATTGATAGGCTCTGCCGGATTAGAACAGGTTAGGGTATATGTGGGTGGCCAGAACCTGCTTACCTTCACAAAATACACCGGGCTTGATCCCGAGATAGGCAACCTGTATTCCGACCTTAGTGCCGGCGTGGACCTTGGGACTTATCCACAGCCAAGGATAATCCAGGTGGGTGCAAAGATCGTTTTTTAACCGGTTAAAAATGAAAATCATGAAAAAGAGAAACAACTATATCATTCTGATAACCCTGGTTTTATTTTTAACCGGGTGTAAGAAAGATTTCCTTGACAGGAAAGAACCCGCTGAGATCAGCCTTGAAAACTTCTACATAGATGCCGAAGATGCTGAAATGGCTATTAATGCATGCTATGCACCGCTTCAGTGGCCTTATTATGTAACCCCCTTAATGCTCGCGGACATGATGAGTGAAGATAATGTAAAAGGGAGCTACTATGGTGATAATTCACTTCAATGGAATGAAATGATCGAGTTCCAGGGAATAACTTCGGCTCTCGTGGTGGAATGGAAATGGGATAAGATCTTCATGGTGATATTCAAGAGCAACCTGGTATTAACCAAGGGGCCCTCCATTGACATGGATAAGGTGAGACGCGACCAGATACTGGGTGAGGCATATTTCCTGAGGGCCTATGCCTATTTTGAATGTGTGATATCCTGGGGTGGTGTTCCAATTATTACCGAACCCCTGGAGGATTATTATATACCTAAGAATACAGCTGAGGAGGTATGGTTACAGGTAATAAGTGACCTTGAAAAAGCGATTGAGCTTCTTCCGGAGAAAAGCCAATGGCCTGCCAACCAGATAGGCAGGGCAACAAAGGGGGCAGCCATGGCCCTGCTTGGCAAAGCTCAGCTTTACAGGGGTGCTTTTCAGGAAGCTGCAACTACTTTCAACAGCCTTATAGCATTGGGTGAATACACATTGGCACCTGACTTTGGTGAGGCATTCACTCTTGAAGGAGAGAATGGCAGCGGTTCAATATTTGAACTTCAGTTTGCCGAACTTGGCGAGCATACGGTTTATAATGCTGAGGGTAACTTTATTGTTACATTCCAGAAACCAAGGAATATTAACATGGGATGGGGCTTCAACGAGGCAAGCTTTAAGCTGCTAAATGAGTTTGGTTATTATGCCGTAGATAATGAAAGCCTTGACAAACTTTCAAATTACAGCCTTACCGGTACCGATTTCTTCACTCTGGCAAACAAAGTCAGTGCCTTATCAGGCAATCAGTACGATTCGTATGAAGAATTTAAGACAGATCTTGCCGGGGTGTTGTCGGCCATTGAGTTAAGCAATAATGAATTTATCATATACCGTTCAATGTTCAAACCCACAGATCCCAGGTTTGAACATAGCTTTATCTTCCTTGATGAAACCATTGATGGTGTCTATGTTGATCCCAACATCGTTGGTGTAGAGCATTATACAGGTATGTACAACAGGAAGGCCTGGGTGGAAATACCCCCGGAGATATGGAGGAAGGCTCCCGTCAATGAAAGGCTTATCCGCCTGAGTGATGTTTACCTTATGTATGCAGAAGCAGCTGCAGAGAACAATAACACTGCTGAAGCGAAAATCTATCTTAATTTGGTTAGACAGAGGGCTTCAAACGGAAGTGCACTTACACTTAATGATTTTCCAAATTATTCAGACGGCTACGGGGTGCCCTATTCAGATACAGAAGAGGGTCTTTTAAGAGCTATCTATAATGAACGCCGTTTGGAGCTTGCCTTTGAGCATCACAGGTTCTGGGACCTGGTAAGAACTGGCCAGGCAGAAGACGTGCTGGCTGAGTTCGGTTACGTGGAAGGAACTCATAATGTATGGCCTATCCCCCAGAAAGATATTGACCGTGCAGGCGGTGTACTTAAACAAAATCCAGGATATTAAAAGCTTATATCATGAGAAATTCTATAATCACACTTTTAGTTATCATCCTTGCAGTAATTACCGGCTGCAAAAAGGAGGATGAACCCTTCGCAGCTTTTGAAGCATCTACAAGCTCTGCGGTGGTAGGCGAGGAGATTACATTTACCATCACCGGAAACGGGGAATTCTGGTCATTCTGGCCAGGAGCAGGGGAGAACAGCGGGACGAATATTGAAGAAAAGGTATTTTACCATACCTACATGATTCCGGGTACATACGATGCAAGGATCATAGCGTCAAACTTTTTAGATGATTATAGTGTTCTGAGAGATTCCGCAATGATTCAGATCACCATTACCGATAATGAGGATCATGCCTTTACGAGGTTCTCAAATTACAGCCTGAGCTTTAGGCAAAATCAATTTGCCGGATTTGAAGATAAAAAGTTAAAGATGACAATTGAGGGCCTCGTTGAAGGAAATCAGATAACCCTGGATGTGCCTAATTCGACTGTACTGGATGCTGTTAAAGCGAAGTTCTTTGCACATACCACTTCTTCTGTCTATATAGGGGATGTGCTGCAGGTATCACGGGTTACACCAAATGATTTTAATAATCCGGTTCAATATCGTATAGTAGCAAAAGACGGGACAGAGGAGATAAGCACTGTTTCAGTAAACAGACTTGAAAAATCGGATAATTCACAACTTCTTTCTTTTGACCTGGCAGGCTTACCGGCCGGCATCAGCACAAGGGTAATTCAGGAAGGCAATGATGTGGACGTGGTTCTTAGTGACAGTGCAAACATCAGTGCCCTGAAAGCAAATTTTACCATTAACAGTTTTGCCAGGGCTTATATCGGCGGCGTGGAGCAGGAATCGGGAGAAACCGTTAACGATTACAGTTCAGGAGTTATATACAATATAAAGGCAGAGAATGGAATTACTGAATCTGACTATAACATTGATGTTCTGTTCTCTCCGGTTCTTGTGCGGTTTTATTTTGGAGAGGGAAACCCTTTCGTTGCAGAGGGAATATTCAATTCAACAATGGATACCCTTTTTGTAGATGCTCCGGATGGTTCTAACCTTTCGTCATTGATAGCCTCTTTTACCACCAGGCCATATGATTGCGTGGTAAAAGTGGGTGTAAATACCCAGGAATCGGGAGTGACAGCCAATGATTTCTCATCTCCCCTCATCTATACCCTTTCAGGGGATGTGGATAAAGAGATTGTTGTAGAAGTTAAATAGATTTTATACTTTAGTACATTAACAATTATTAATTATTATTCACTAATTTTATTTTATTAACCTAAATTTTTAAGCTTATGAAAAAATTTACTCTTTTATTTGCTCTGGTATTCGTTACCATGGCAGCTTTTTCTCAAGTAGTTTTGTTTGAGGAGAATTTTGATGATGGTGCTGCAGATGCTAGATGGGATACATCTTTAATAGCTGAGAATTCTGTAGACTTTGCATTTGATTACATAGGAGCAGGCATTGAGGCGGCTCCCAATGGAGGTGGATTGGCAATCAGGTTCGAGTCAAACATGACTACGGGTGTGGGTAGTACTATCAGTGCATATCCTATAGGACAGGCATTTAGCGGCACATACACCTTCCAGTTTGATATGTGGATAGCTACAGATACTTCAGGATCGGGCACCACAGAATTCGTCCTGTGGGGAGTTATGGATACAGAAGAGGTAGAGCCAAATAGTACCGGAGTTCAATATGCAATGACAGGTGAAAATGGTTCCGGTAGTGATTTCAGAGTTCATGAAGATGGCAGCCTGTTGGATGCCGATGCTGTTGCTGGTGCTTACTTGATTGATATTGAAACAGGCCTTCAAACGCGAAACAATAACTATGATGACCTCACGATACCTGGAGAATATAGTTATGCGTATGATGGTATGATGCCTATGAATCAGTGGATAGTTGTAACTGTTAAAGTGACTGCAGACAGTGTGATTTGTGAAGGGAACGGATTCCGTTGGTCAGGGATGACTAATGCACTTAATTACACTGGTAATATATCCATAGGATTCGCAGATTGGTTCTCATCAGTAGCAAGTCCGGCAGGTAGTATGTTCGGATTATATGACAATGTCAAAGTTATAGATCCAAATGCAACAGCGATTGAAGATGTCACTAATTTTAAGGTTGCAATATATCCTAACCCCGCATCAGACATGATAAATGTGGATGTTCAGGAGCGTTCTGACCTGATACTGATTAACTCAGTAGGACAGATAGTACACAGAAGCATAATGGAAAAAGGCAAAAATACCATTAATATTTCTGATGTACCACAGGGTATGTACTTTGTTCGTATAACTTCTGAAAGCGGTCAGGAAGCAACTCACAAAATAGTGATCAGGTAAGTGATTTGAAAACCTAGCCTCAAAGGCTATTTAATTTTAGTAACTGCGGATATCAAAAATATCCGCAGTTATTTTTTCTACTATATCAATGACAATTTCAGGTAGTTATTTACTGCCAGATACTGCGGACTTCTTGTTTTTCGGTTTTGTCACAAATTTTGCAGCCTTCAATAAACCTTTCACCCTGACATATCTATAGATTTAGTACAAGGCAAAATTTGCGCCAAAACCTGACTCATACTTATGCCTTAACACCAGGCTGCCTTGCCTGCCGGCAGGCAGGAAGCCTGGTGCTGTTTTTCCAACTCACCTCTCCTGTTTTCAATAATTTTCGATAACCCGGAATTCGCTTACCAAATATTTACTATTCAAGTATCAATTTCCGCGACACCTGTTTCCCCTTCCCTGTTGTTACCTTCACAAAATAAATTCCCCTGTTCAGGTGACCAACGTTTATCGAAGAATTCTGGCTGCTAATTTCCCTGCTTTCACATAGCTGTCCGGTCATGTTGAAGATCTCTAGCTTAACTGCATTTTTAACTTTGTAATTAAGAACATCTGTAGCAGGATTTGGGTATAATGACAGGTAATTATTATCTGCTCCAATATTATCCCTCACACCAACCCATGTTCCGGGATCACCAAGTATAGCAATAACATCAGCAGTAACTGTTTTATTATATATAGCTACCATGTCTATATCCTTGTCGCCGTCACGTGCAGGATTATTGGCCGGAGATCTTTCATTATTACCTCCAATTTTCATTGCAGCATCATCAGGATGATAATCAGCAGTATATGGAGCCGGTCTTGCATCAAGGAAGTTGCCATGTGCCTGCTTCCACAATGGCCGTAAATAATAGAGTAAACCTTTTCATAAGCAAGATTTTTTTGTTAATAATTACTGAAGAACAATTTATGCAAGTTAAAACAAAATCATAAATATGAGTAATTTTATAAGATGAACAATTTTAGAATTCAGTATTTATGAAAGAATATATATTAGCACTCGATTCAGGAACTACTAGCAACAGGGCAATCCTGTTTGACCATTCGGGTCAACTGTTAAATGTTTCACAAAAAGAATTTGAGCAAATTTTCCCACAGCCGGGGTGGGTGGAGCACAATCCTGAAGAAATATGGGCTACCCAGAAATTTGTTATTCGCAATCTTCTTGAAAAACAAAAAATCAGCGCTTCCGATATTGCAGCGATTGGCATAACTAACCAACGCGAAACAACATTGGTGTGGGATAAAAAAACAGGGAAGCCAATTTATAATGCCATAGTGTGGCAGGACAGGAGAACAGCAGGCTATTGTGATGAATTAAAAAGCAAAGGGTTTGATAAACTGATAAAGAAAAAAACCGGACTTGTGGTTGATGCTTACTTCTCCGGATCGAAAATAAAGTGGATACTTAATAATGTTCCAGGAGCAAGAGAAAAAGCAAAAATGGGACAACTTGCATTTGGTACTATTGATACCTGGCTTATCTGGCGCCTTACACATGGGAAAACATATGTTACTGATGTTACAAATGCCTGCAGAACAATGCTTTTTA
>JAUVKT010000084.1 GCA_030596125.1 Bacteroidales bacterium
CATACGGGCAATTTTTTCGAAGTGGGAGGTATAATCTGATACGAAGAATTTATCCGGTGAGAACCTGTTTCGGTTCAGAAGATCGTTCTTCTCCAGGATATTTCTTAACTCCATTGCCACCACTCTTGCTGAATCTATTACTTCTACCCCGAAGTCAAACTGTTTATTTATCTGGTTTCTTATTATCGGATAGTGCGTACAACCAAGGACAAGTGCATCTATATTACTCAGGATATTATTGGAAAGGTATGTGCGGATTATTGCATTGGATATATCGTCGAAGATAAAACCCTCTTCAATCATAGGAACAAAAAGGGGAGTAGCCAGCGAGACTATCTCTGTTCCGGGGCTCTTCACTTTAAACATTTTTTCATAGGTACCTGACTCGACGGTTCGTTTGGTACCGATAACACCAACCTTTTTAAAGTTTTTAGAGGCTATAAAATCAACTACAGGTTCAATAACATCGACTATTAATACCTTTTCACCGAATTCTTCTTCCAGAGCAGCAAACGATGAAGCAGATGCTGAGTTACAGGCAACCAGCACCAATTTTGCCCGGTGCTCTATCAGAAATTCTGTTATTTTTCGGCTATAGCCTGTAATAGACACTGCTGATTTATCACCATATGGAAGATGGGCTGTATCACCAAAATAGACCAGGCTCTCACCGGGAAGAATCTGTTTTATGGCATTTGCCACGGTTAGTCCGCCTACGCCTGAGTCAAAAAGTCCTATTGGTCTGTTTCCGGAATCACCCATAATGTAAAAAAAATGACCACCCTAAGGCGGATGGTCACTTAA
Source organism: Bacteroidales bacterium (assembly GCA_030596125.1). Classification (GTDB taxonomy): domain Bacteria; phylum Bacteroidota; class Bacteroidia; order Bacteroidales; family VadinHA17; genus JAUVKT01. The sequence continues at coordinate 805 of JAUVKT010000084.1, forward strand.
GTATATTAAAACTGTTTTACTCTATTCCAAGTTTTGCCTTAACCAACGGAAGAATATCTTCACTCTGCTTCTCATCAAAATAGAGGATTGGTCCTCTCGCAAGGTCAAAAATATAGGTAAAATTATTCTCCATGGCAACATCTTTTATGGCCTTATCAGCCCTTTGCAGTATAGGCTGGGTAAGGGTCATCTGTTCCTGCTGCAACTGTTCATCTGCATTTTGCTGAAAAGTAGCCATCCTCTGCTGTAATGAAACAAGCTCCTCTTCCTTTGTCTGCCTTACAAGAGGATTCAGATCATCAACCTGACTGGTATAATCATTGAGTTTATTATTATACTCAACCTGCATAATCTCAGCTGTATTCATAAGTTCAGTTTGCAGAGTTTCCAACTGCTTTAATACTGTTTCACGCTCTGGCATTAACTGAAATAGTTCATCACTATTAATATGCCCGAATTTAAAATTCTGTGCAAAGGCATTCCCGCTAAGAAGAAAAAATGCTGCAACTACCAGTAGACCAATTACTTTTTTCATTATAAATGTTTTAAAATTATTCATTTTCCTGCAAAAATAGTTAATTAATTTTTATAACCTAACTTTTCAAGAACTTCATCACTAACATCATATTTTGGATTTGTATAGAGCATATTCATTCCCGATGATGTATCAAAAATAACCGCATAACTGCCCTCAATTGCAAGTTCTTTTACAGCATTATAAATCTCATCCTGAATAGGTTGTATCAGCTCTTCCCTTTTTTTGAACAACTCCCCCTCAACCCCAAAATAAATGTTCTGGAGTTCCTTGGCTGCTCTTTCGCTGGCAATGATCTCCTCTTCTTTCTTTACTTTTGCTTCGCGGGAAAGCAGAACCACCTCATTTTGATAATCTTTATACATCTGCTCAACTTCAGCATAAGCATCTGATATCTCTTTCTCCCATCCTTCAGAAAGCTGGTCGAGTTTCTCCTGTGCAGCAGAATAAGAAGGAATATTGTTTAATATATATTCAGTATCAACAAAACCATATTTCTGTGCAAACGATGTTGCAGAGATAAAAAACAGGGTTATTAATAGTAAACTTAACTTTTTCATAACTTATAATTTTTAATTATTAAAACTGTTGGCCCATCACAAAATGGAACTGATGGCCGTGAACATCCCGTCCGGGGACAGGATCAAATCCATACGCCCAGTCGACACCCAGCAATCCAAACATAGGCAGATTGGCTCTTAAACCTACGCCTGCAGACCGGTGCATTTTAAAGGGATTGAACTCATTAAACTCGTACCAGGAATTTCCTGCTTCGAGAAAGACAAGGCCGAAAATTGTGGCCTGAGGATTCAATGTAAACGGATAACGCAGCTCAAATGTCAGCTTGGAATATACATTACCCGAAGATATACCATCAGGATTCATAGCCGTAAGTGAACCGTTCTCATAACCACGCATTGAAATAACATCGCGGCCGTAAAAGCTATATCCGGTCATACCATCACCGCCAACATAGAAGTTTTCAAAAGGTGATGGTCCTATTGAATTATTATAGTGTCCGAGATAACCAAATGCTACCCGTGTATTAAATACAAACTTATCATAAACATTGTAGTAATAATCGCCCTTAAATACCCATTTATGGAATTCTATCCACTTATACTTCTCCTCATCAGGAGCGTCTGTAAAATCACGGCCGCTAATAATTGAGTACGGTGGGGTAATCTGCAGTGACAGGTTAAATGTGGATCCTCTCATCGGATAAATTTGGTTTGGACCTGCCGAGAATCTTGTTATTCTACCGGTTACAGAAAGAAGATTTGCTATCCCATTCTGGAAAAGGTATGAATATTGCTGATAATTGTTCATGTCATATTTCTGGTAGCTCAGCTCAGTAAACAGTGAAAAAAAGTTATCAGGCCACTCGAGCCTTTTACCAAGACCAATAGTTACACCATCGATTGTCATAGACTGACGCCCGTCCTCACCTTTTTTACGACCATTTGTCATTATTGACCTGTGGATTGAAGCAGAGAAAGTATTTGGTCTTTTACCGCCAAGCCAGGGTTCTATAAATGAAAGGTTATATGACTGATATATTCGTCCGTTTGACTGAGCCCTGATACTTAATGATTGTCCGTCTCCTGAAGGATAGGGTCTCCACTCCGAACCTTTGAAAAAGTTCTTCATGGCAAAGTTATTGAACCTTACTCCTACGGTACCTACCAGCATTCCTGCTCCCCAACCACCTGATATTTCAAACTGGTCGTTAGCTTTCTCCTCAAGGTTGTATTCAAGATCTACCGAACCGGTAGAGGGATTCGGGATAGGCATCGGACTGATCTTCTCGGGATCGAAATGGCCCAGTACAGCTATCTGCCGTGCAGATCTCACGATATTCTCCTTACTGAAAAGATCTCCCGGACGTGTATATAGCTCACGCCTTACAACATGCTCATTTGTCCGGTTGTTACCTTTGATAATAACATTATTCAGGTAAGCCGGATCTCCCTCAAATATTCTTATCTCAACATCTACCGAATCATTTTCTATTGTTGTTTCAACAGGTGTAAGATTTGAAAACAGATACCCGTGATCGAGGTAGAGATTACTCACCGCATCCTCATCTGCCTGAAGCCTTTCATATAAGAGACTCGTATTATAAACTTCACCCGGTGCAATATTCAATACTCTAAAAAGATATTCTTTTGGATAGATACTGTTCCCGACAAAATCGATATCCCTGAAATAGTACTGGCTCCCTTCATCAATTTTAATAATCATTGCAACCCGATCCGCTTCTGTTGTAAAAACAGAGTCTTTCAGAATCCCAAAATCGCGATAACCATTATCGTTGTAGAAGGTAACAAGGCTCTCCTTATCTTCATCAAACTTATCAACAATATATTTCGAACTTTTAAATATATTCCAATTTTTCTTCTTTGTGTTTTTCATCACCCTCCGAAGGCGTTCAGTTGTATATATATGGTTCCCTTCAAAATATATTTCACTAACCTTTATTCTATTGTTCTTATCAACATGAATATTAAGTATAATATTATTAGGTTGATCGGGATCATCTTTCTGAACAATACGCACATCACAATTCAGAAAGCCCTTCTCGATAAAATGATCAATAATTTTTTTCCTGGTATTATTAAGAACGTGGTCGGTTACCTGGGTTCCGCTTAGAAGACTAATCTTTTCGGCAATATCATCGGTCTCCGTCTTCTTCATACCAAAATATTGAACCGAAGAGATCCTTGGTCGTTCACTAAGGTAAATATCCAACTCAATTGTATCTGATCTGATTGATTTTACTGATATACTGACATCTGAAAAAAGACCCTGACCCCACAATTTCTCAACTGCTTCGGTAACCTTATCTCCGGGAACATATATACGGGAGTTCTTTCTTAATCCAGAAAGACCGATTATTGCATTTTGATCGAGATATTTAACACCGGAGACGGTTACATCTCCAATCACATACTCATCAGGGTAAGTATAGTCGATAATATTGCTCATATCCTGCGACATCACCCTTTGTCCCGGTAAAACCAGGATCATAATCAATAATATTCTTAAAATCCTCACCAACATATCAACTTTCATTTTTATGTACCTGTTCGCTTGTTTTTCCAAATCTTCTTTCTCTCTTTTGATAGTCAATTATAGCCTTATATAATTCCTCCTTACCAAAATCAGGCCAAAGTGTTTCCGTAAAATATAATTCAGAGTAAGCTATCTGCCATAACAAAAAGTTACTAATCCTCAATTCACCACTCGTCCGTACCAGCAACTCCGGGTCTGGAATTCCCTTAGTGGTAAGATGCTCTTCAATAATACCATAATCAATATTGTCAGGGTCGATCTCGCCACTAATTGCTTTATGGGCAATATCCTTAACCACTTTAACCATTTCCCACCTGGAGCTGTAACTCAAAGCAACAACAAGCGTCATGCCTTTACAAACCGATGTCCGCTTAAGAGTCTCGTCAAGGCTTTGCCTTACTGCCGGTGACAATCTTTCTATATCACCCATTACCTTAAGGATATTATTATTCTTAACCAGTGAATCGGTCTCTTCGGTAAGTGAGTGAACCATTAATTCCATCAGGGCCTCAACTTCGTTCCATGGGCGGTTCCAGTTTTCAGTAGAGAAGGCATACAGAGTAATATATTTTATCCCCAGTTCTGTGGCACCCTCAATCACTGTACGAACAGCTTCGACTCCCTTCTGATGACCATAAATTCTATCTTCACCCCTTTGAAGAGCCCACCTGCCATTGCCATCCATAATAATTGCGATATGAACCGGCAACCTGTCAAAATTTATCTGCTCTTTGAGTGACATTTCAATATCGTCTCTTTTTCTTATCGTTAACATCATCATATGTAGGGCAACTCGAAAGATTATTAAACATCTTCCATGTAAGTGTCAGGCCTGCAAACATATACCAATCATTATTATGTGCCCATGAATAATGATCCGGATCTATATTGTCATTTAAGCCGTCAAAGTTATCATAAAAAGTTTTACGAAAGCCATATTCAGCCTCCAAACCCATATTTTTATAGACATTAATTTTAAATCCAAAAGATACCGGTATAACCGGCACATATGTAAATGATGGGCCTGTTAAAAACGCAAGGGCTCCTCCGGCAGCAAAATATGGGGTATAATCCCACCATTTGCCGGCAGTTGTATAAGGAAAAAAATTAAACTCAAACTGAATTCCCCATTCAATTACCGAGCTGGAAAAGGAGGCACCCCTGACCAATTGAAAATCATTATCAAAATCAAGATCATTTCCCTTTATTCCACCATAAAAGATATTTGTCCGGATAGACTGGCGCGGATTCAGGTTGATCCTGTAAACAGCCCCGAATGAGGGTGACGGGGCATAAAAAATACGCCCGGGATTAATGTCTCCCATATAATAGGAAATACCCCCGAAAATGCCATAATCTGAATTACGCTGTGCCGGCAAAGGGATAGTAAAAACAAAACAAAAAAGAAATAACCAACAATACCTTTTCATTTAACTCCTTATTCCATAACTTTCATTTTCTGAATGATATTAATCCCTTTTCCGATGTTTTCAGTTTTCGGGTAAAAACAAATGTCATGAAATAATAAACGTCGTTCGATTTGGAATATTGTGAACTATAACCATCTAAATAATCGGTAGTTGTATACCTGACTCCGATATCGATTCCCAGGAGAAGGTTAGGGTTAAAAAGATAATTGGCTCCTATCCCTGCGGGGAAGGCCATAGCAACGCCCCCGGTTTCGTCAGTTACAAGCGCCAGCTTTTCATTTGGCTTTACTGAATAGATAATCGGAGCCACTCCGGCGTACACATATAAATCAAGTTTATCGAGAATAGATGTAAAGGCCCGATCACCCTTTGTAAAGCGGTAACTCCCTTCAGCACTATTTTTCAGAATATAATACTCAGCAGTAATGGCCGGCTCAAAAAGAGAAGTGGATACTTCATATTCGCGGTTTTCATTAGACCCTTTGACGTCTGATGCGTGGAGATAGCCATACATAATACCTGCTTTGACTGAAAAATCTTCGTAAATTCTGTACCTTAAACCACCGCCAAAAGAAAAACGGGTTTGATTGATTGAAAGATCTTTCAAACCAAGTAGATTTTCAGAGGGTGAAAAACCACCTATATCGCAAAAAAACTGGCTTGTACCAAAACTTCCGTATAGTTCGTATCGTCTAAGCTTCCATAATTGCCCTGAAGCAACCGGATATATCAATACTAACAGGAATAGAACTAAAATTACCCGTTTCATTATCGATCTTTTTAATTGTTACAACACAAATATAATAATACAGGTAATAAGAACCTAAACAATTAAAAAAAGAGTTTTAATTCCTTGGATCTGCACCCCACATTAGTTTATTACGTAAGGTGCTGAAAAAGTCGTGGCCGTCAATGTTAACCGTTCTGATTTTATACTCTGGTTGCCCTATTATCAGTTGCATGGAAAAAGGCACTCTCACCGACCTGAAATCACATGTCACCAGATACTCGGAACTCCTCCCCTCCATTGTAAACATAAGTTTACTGTTACCGGGCAGGATAATAGGCCGTACAGTAAGATTATGGGGTGAAAGGGGAGAAATAATTATACTGTCATCTTCAGGAACCAGTATCGGCCCGCCCGTACTCAGGTTATATGCTGTTGATCCTGTAGCCGTGGATATTATCAAACCATCAGCCCAGTAAGTGTTAAGATACAGGTCATCAACAAAGACCTTTATCATTATCATATTCAGATCAGACTTTTGGATTGTTATATCATTCAGTGCAACATTTGAATTGCCCAATATATCCACAGGCTCAAGCAACTTAATAAGATGTCTCTCTATTATCGTAAACCGACCTGAGATGAGCTTATCTATCGACTCTTCAATATCATCCTGTATATTTGCAAGGAATCCCAGCCTCCCGGCATTTACACCTGCAACAAGCACTCCTGAATCCCTAACCTGCAATATGGTTTCAAGAAAAGTACCATCGCCACCCAGACTAAGTACCATATCCGGTTTTGTCTCACATTCTAAAATATTAAGATAGAAAAAAACCTTCTCACGTACCGGCTCATCAAGTTTACAGAGAAGATTATGATGCAGGTTAACCCTGATTTTTTTCCTTAAAAGGATGTTAACCAGTTTAGTAACATGCTCATTTGTTACCCTGCCGTTTGCCGAACCGAAAATGGCTACATTCCTAATCATTACCATGCACAATATTAAACATCAAGATACCTCATCAATGAATCATAACGGTCTGAGTAAAATTTGTCCATATCATCATCATCACCATGCCATGTTGTGATTTCATAGCTAAACCGTTCAAATGTCCTGATTATCGGCATAAGGTTATTGGTGTTTACTTTAACAGTAACCTCCATCCTGGTTGAATCCGGAGGAGAGGTGATATAGAGATTTAGCACCCTGGAGTTATTACTTTCAATTATTTGCGCTATTTGCGATAAAGAATACTCGTTCTGCAGAATACTAATAACAATTATTCCGCCCGGCTCTTTAAGTGACGACATCTCCGCAATCCTTTCAATTAGATCACTTACCAATACTACACCCATATACTGTTTTTTTTCATCCAGGACCGGAATAAGTGACAGTTTCATTTTTGATGCAATATTAACAATATCAAAAATATGCTGGCCTGAATTAACAAAGGGTCTTATAAGAGATAATGTGTGATTTCCTATTGGCTGATCCGGCTCATTAAGATCGTAAATATCAGTATCAGAAATAAGCCCGAGAAAATCCCTGTTATTTATAATAGGAAGGTGCGAAACCCTGAAGACCTCCATCCAGTTCAGCGCCTTCTGCCCTGTATCAGATGTTTTCAGAGAGGGTACTACCTCAGATATAAGCTCTTTTGCAACCACCTGCCTGCTAAATATTTGTTAAGCAAAATTAAGAAAAATTTGACTATAGTTGTTTTATTCATCTACATTATCAAAATTTGCAATATAAAATAGAATTCTTTATCCCTGTTATATTGTAGAAAGGAGAAATAGTTTATAGTTTTATTTTCTGAAAAATGACAAAATTAAGCGTAAATATCAACAAAATTGCTACTATTCGTAACGCCAGAGGAGGCGATATCCCTGATGTTGTAAAAACAGCTATCGATTGCGAAAAGTTCGGTGCCGATGGGATAACTGTCCACCCAAGACCAGACGAAAGACATATTACCTACAGGGATGTAAGGGAGATTCGCCCTTTAATAACAACTGAATTCAACATTGAAGGTTATCCCTCAGATAGTTTTATTAAACTAGTCAGTGAGGTTATTCCCCACCAGGTAACACTGGTTCCTGACCCTCCCGATACACTTACCTCCAATGCCGGATGGGACACCATTAAAAACCGGTCGTTTCTAAAGGATACAATATCTCATTTCCAATCACTTGGTATCCGCACATCAATATTCATTGACACTAACCCTGATAATATCAGATCAGCCGTAAAAACCGGGACAGATCGTATAGAGTTGTACACCGAACCATACGCCTCCGGTTATCCTTTAAACCCTGAATCTGCCATATCTCCGTTTGTCAAAGCTGCCAAAATAGCAAGGGATAGCGGACTCGACATTAACGCGGGTCATGATCTTGACCTTAATAATCTTAAATATTTTTCATCAAATATACACTGGCTCAAAGAAGTTTCGATCGGACATGCACTTATTTCCGACGCCCTGTATTTCGGACTTCATAACACTATCCAGATGTACAAACGCCTTCTTTAAAGCTAGCCCGGGTAAACAATGAAACTCTATTACAGGGAATTGATCAGGTAGTTACCGACTCTACCCTTTCATCTGGTATCAGATTATTATTAATGAACCTGAGATATAACTGGATCACAGCCAGCACATCCTTTTCACAATAGGTTACGATCCTTTTCAGATCATTTTCCTGCCAGTAGGTTGCAGCAACCATACTGCCATCAATATCATCCTTAGGTGTAGGAATATCAAGAATATTTGTCAAAAGATTCAGAGATGTATAATGTTTAAAATCGCCGAATTTCCATATCTCCATGGTATCCAACAGGTTGATCTCCCATGGCTTTTTGCCGGCATTATCCAGCACAGCAGGTATTGATACTCTGTTAATTACCATACGTCTCGCAATATAGGGGAAGTCAAATTCCTTACCATTATGAGCACAGAGTAAAGCCTCTTTATTTGTGCAAAAATTATTTAGCATAACAGCAAATTCCTCAAGTAATCGCTTTTCATCATCACTATAAAACGATTTAAGCCTTACCATCCTGCCTGTATCAGGTCCCGAAATAAATCCAACGGATATACAAATAATTTTTCCGAACTCAGAATAAATACCCGCACGGTCGTATACATCGGCAGCAGACTCATCCCCTTTCCGGAAATAGAATGACTTTTTTTCCCATAATCCTGACATTTCCGGAGTAAGTGACTCAAAATCAGGAACAGCTGGTACAGTCTCTATATCCAGGAACAATACCCTCGCAGGATTAATATCTCTTAAAATTTTCATCTGTTTATAATTTATTTTTTAATGGTCAGATGCAGCTCACATAACAAAATTTAATTCCCGATAAATCGGGACAAGCTATGCCACTGTGTGTCAAAATAGATAAAATTTTGTCATGCTCGGTTCATGTGTTTATAATTTAATTTTATTGGTCATATAGCTTTTGTGAAAAAACTCTATTTAACAAATAAAGATATTAATTGTCAATGTAACTGAAGATGTATAAAGGACTGAAAATAAATTCTGAAAACCAACGAATTTAGTCAGCCTGCTTTTTGTATGAGTAATGGTGAGCAATAAAGAAGAAGCCCTCAAAGGCTTCAATTAAGCCCTGGTATTTTGAAAAATCCTTTTCATTCGTCAGGAAAATCTATTTTTCCTTTATATTTATAACTCTAATAAAACCCGGAATTATGAACAGACGATCCTTTATAAAAAAAACTTCCTTAAGCTCAGCAGCAATGATTTCTGCTTTCAATATCCCTTCTTTCGCAAAAGAAAGAAAGATAAAAATAGGCTTGATAGGTTGTGGTTGGTATGGCATGATTATTACAAAAGCAGCCCTTAAAACTAGTGGAGTGGAAATCATTGGCATTTGTGATGTTGACTCTGAACATTTAAAAACTAGTGCGGACGAATTAGAAAAACTTCAGGGTAAAAGGCCAAAAGAATTCAAAAATTACCAGGATGTAATTGATCAAAAAGGCCTGGAGGCTTTGTTCATTGGAACACCACCACATTGGCATGCCTTACAGTTCATTGCTGCCTGTGAAAAAGGACTCGATATTTATTGTGAAAAACCATTGTCCTACGATGTGAAAGAGGGAATGGCAATGATGAAAGCGGCCGAAAAGGCCGGAAACATTGTCCAAATCGGATTTCAAAGACGTCAGAGCGAAGCTTTTAAACAG
>JAUVKT010000062.1 GCA_030596125.1 Bacteroidales bacterium
TAGGCCTCCGGGGACCGGAAAAGTTAAATGGATTTATAAAATGGAGTGTAGGTGTTGCTTTCTGGGATTATGATCTTGATGGCAATCTGGATGCCATGGTAGGCAACTTTCTGGCGTTTGATCCGGAATATATTTCTCCGACAACGCCTGATATGATGCCACATCCATCTGAATATAAAGGACAAGCATCAATGCTGTATAAGCAGCAGCCAAATGGGCTATTCGTTGACGTTACCACGAAACATGATTTATACTTCCCTGATTCAAAATGTATGGGATTAACTGTATACGATTATGATGATGATGGTGATCTGGATCTTTTTCGGGGCAATGATCATCAGTTAAATTTTCTATTTCGAAATGATGATGGAATATTCAATGAAGTTGCAGTAGAAAGCGGTGTGGCAGCAAATAGCCGGGGGCTTCCGACAGGATCCATGCACGGGTCAATCGGGGATAATGATGGTGACGGTCTGATTGACCTGCTTGTAGTTGATCTCAGGTATGGATACCTTTATCGTAATATTGGGAATGGTATGTTCGAAGACATTACAGAGGAGAGTGGTGTAGCCGGGGCATTTGCCGGAAAAGGCGAGTGGGCTGCTGCTCTATTCGATTATGATAATGATGGAGACCTTGATATTTTTTCAGCAAATGGTACGGCAGAAGAACTAATATTACAACATCCGTTGCTGTTAGAAAATGATGGGAAAGGTAATTTTAAAAACATCGGACACGAGCGAAGTGCCTATTTTTCAAAAAAACGGTCAGGCCGTACCGCCGCAATTTGGGATTACGATAATGACGGAGATCTGGATGTTATCGTGTCACATATTGATCTGCAAGCAACAGCCACACTTCTTAGAAATGATGGAGGGAACAGGAATCATTGGCTTGGATTGAGACTTCTGGGCAAAGATGGTCCGGCATCTGCGATAGGTGCAAAAGTGATTGTTCATTCAGGTGATAAAACACAGGTATTGATCAATCAGTGGGCAACAAGTTATCTCTCATACAATGATCCTCGTGTTCATATTGGACTGGGGCAACAAAAACATGTTGATAAGATTGAGATTATATGGTCAGATGGAAACAGAGAGAGATATCATGACCCTGATACAGATTGCTACCTGACAATATTACAAGGTACCGGCATCCTTTCAAAATAGAAATTATTATCTTTGAAAATCGTATTAACTGAAAAAAACAGAAAAATGAATAACCAATATGTACAACGGGTCGTGGATCTTACAAATCCCGCAAAGAACATTATTTATAACATGACAAATGAAGAAGCAATTGAAATTGTCAAATCCGGAGATGTCAGGGCTGTTCGTAAAATTGATGGACAATTTGCTCTTGTTTCCGTTGAAGGAAAAACCGTTCGGATGGCAAGATCAATTGGCCGCCCGATACGTTATTTCATTGCAAAACTCGAAGATGGCCCCAGCCTTGTCATTGCAGAACGTATCGATGTAATATTCGATTATCTCAAAAAGGAAGGGCTTGATAATCAATTCCATCCATCCTATACAAGAATGGCGCCGGCTCACTATATTACAAAAATAGAATTGCTTGGTTGTCCTGATCCTAACCCGGTTTATAAGCGTTTTTTCACTCCGGAGCGCAATAAACTTACAAACAACGATCCGGAACAAATTGGGAAATATTATATCGGGTCGTTGTATGAAGAGATCAAAAAATGGTTACAATTCCGGGCAAAAACCGGTGCGATCGGTGTAAGTTTCTCAGCAGGGATCGATAGTGGTTCTGTCTTTTTGCTTACTTACCATGCATTAAAAGAGCTTGGAGAAAGCCCTTCAAGACTTAAAGCTTTTACCCTTAGTGTAGATGGAGATGGTAAAGATCTTATACAAGCCAGGAAATTCCTGGACACACTGGATCTCGGATTGTTTCTTGAACCAATCGAAATTGAATCTTCAAAATTAAATTGGAGAAAAACCATAAAAGTTGTAGAAGATTACAAGCCACTCGATATTCAGGCAGCCACAATGAATTTAGCACTTCTTGAGGGTATTCGTTCACGTTATCCCGACTGGAAGTACCTTGTTGACGGGGATGGTGGTGATGAGAATTTAAAGGATTATCCCATTGAAGAAAATCCTGAGTTGACCATACGCAGTGTGTTTAACAATCTGATGCTTTATCATGAAGGTTGGGGAGTTGATAAAATGAAACACTCATTAACCTATTCCGGAGGCTTAAGCAGGGGATATATGCGCACATACACTCCCTCGGATACACTCAACTTTGAAGCATTTAGTCCTTACACATTACCAAATATCATCGAAATCTCCGAAGGTATTCCTTTTATTGAGATGACTGATTGGAGCCATGAGAAACTTTACGATCTCAAGGGCCAGATCGTTGCAAAAGGCGTTAAGGCTATTACCGGAATGGAAATGCCGGTATTCCCCAAAAGACGTTTTCAGCATGGCGCTGCATCTACAAATACTTTTAATAAGCACTTTCCAAAAAATGAGATAGAGTACCGCCATGAATTCCAGGCGATCTATGAGTAGATTCCCCGGTTTCGAAATAGACGATAAATGGATTTTATCACACCGGGGAAAGAAAAATCCTGTTGATCCTTTAAAACCATATGCCTGGTTAACTGAAAAGGAGCGCTCAGCTTCGGGCCGGATTGAGGAGGTTCTAACAATTTTTTTATCTAATCGTGAATGCCCCTTTCACTGTTTAATGTGTGATCTATGGAAAAATACAACTGATTATTCTGTTACTGAAAATACTATTCCAAAGCAAATTGAGTGGGCATTGACTCATTCGCCCTCAACAAAACATCTGAAGCTATATAATAGTGGTAGTTTTTTCGACAGAAAAGCTATCCCCGAACAAGACTATGGAAAGATTGCATCACTGCTTGACAGTTTCGAAACGGTAATCGTAGAAAGCCATCCCGGATTCATTGATAAAAGATGCCTCCGTTTTCGTGACATGCTAAAACCTGAGTTGCAAGTGGCAATAGGGCTGGAAACAGTTCATCCTGAGGTCCTTCAAAAACTCAACAAACGTATGAGTTTAGAGGATTTTGAAATTTCAGTTAAATTTTTGAATCAACATGAAATCCCTTCACGGGCATTTATTCTCCTTCGGCCTCCGTTTCTCTCAGAACCGGAGGGTATATATTGGGCAAATCGATCACTCGACTTTGCATTCAGTACGGGGATTGAGTGCTGTATTATAATTCCAACAAGAGCAGGAAACGGGGCTTTGGATCTGTTAAATGACAAAAACTATTTTTCGCCTCCGGATATTCAATCACTGGAAAAAGTAATTGAATATGGGATTGAACTAAATGCCGGCCGTGTATTTTCCGACCTTTGGGATATTGATCTGTTTTCATCATGCGATAAATGTATCGATCAAAGAAGAAGCAGGTTAGTTAAGATGAATCTATATCAGAAGAAGATTGCTCCGGTAAAATGCAATTGTGAGTATTGACCTGATCCGTTTTGACAAAACCTGGTTTTTTAACTTTTTATTAAATCTTTTTTAACTTTTATTTTGAGATAAACCCTATCATAAATATATACATTTGTCCTTATCTTAATTTATAATAAATAAAAATAGCCAGATGGTCTTTACTTACATATATGTACTTTAAAAATGAATAATTTGAAAACATCAGTCTGTTTTTTATTACCTGAATCAGGTAATACTTTATCTGATCAACTGGATAATTGTTTTAAGCAACTTCAGAATCTTAATGAAGAATCAAAAATACCATCAGGGAGGATAATTGCTCTTACATTTTTTGTTGCAACAGAAACCAGGGATCAATACCTGGACTATAAGGCTACCATCAATTCTTATGTAAAAAAGCTGTATGGCAAGTCACATCCTGCCATATCCTGCGTAGCACAGGCCCCGGAAAATGGATATTATGTCGGTCTTGAAGTTTTCATAGAACATGATCTGTCAAATAAAGTAACATACAAACAATTAGAGGATACACCTTACGTGGTAGTTGAGCATAAGGACTATAAAGAAATATATGCATCAGGATTAACCGGAAGGATTAATGGTGATATCTATGAAAATTCCAATATGGCATTTGCCCTGATGGAAAAGATCCTGAACGCGGAGAATCTTAATTTTTCCAATATTGTTCGTCAATGGAATTACATTGAGGACATCACCCATATTCCGGACAAAAGAGAGAATCACCAGCATTATCAGATTTTTAACGATGTAAGATCCGATTATTATGATAAAAGTGAATTCATACATGGATATCCTTCTGCAACGGGAATCGGAACCGATATCTGCGGATTGATTATCAATTTTATAGCCATATCGGCTGCAAAGAGTGTGAAGATCGTCCCTGTTATGAATCCCGGACAGATAGATGCACACAAATATTCACAAAAAGTGTTAGTCGGGAATGGAGTCTATAAAAAGGGGGATAAGTCGTCCCCTAAATTTGAACGGGGGAAAATTGTGAAGACTGATGAGAAAACGAATATATATATATCAGGTACGGCAGCTATTCATGGGGAAAACACCGTGTTTCCGACTGATGTTGAAAAACAGACATTGGTAACGATAAATAATATCAAAAAACTGGTTGAAAATGGAAGCGTTTCAAAGTTGGGTGATATACAGCCTGTCGAGAAGAATAATTATTCCTATGTAAGATCTTATGTGAAGTATAAAAAAGATATTGATATAGTAAAGCAACTATGTGAAGAGCATTTTAGAAGTGAATGTTTTCAGTATGTTGTTTCAGATATATGCAGGGAGAATCTACTGGTTGAAATTGAAGGTTTTATTGAATTTTAAGAAATTAAATTACGTTTTGACAAAAATTTGTTTTTATCTTGATTTTTAATAAACATTAAATAGCCAGTTGGTCTTAACTGTATATATAATTACTTTTATTTATCTTTGTCATTGTATTTATTTCATAATAATTAAATAGACTTTACTATATATTATGAGTCAAGAAAAAAATCATCGATACAATATTTGGAGGTACATTCTGTACTTTTTCATATCTGTATTGACCATATACGGGTGTCAATCAAGTGAGAAATCAACCGACAGGGCTTCATCAAAAACTCTCCCTGCTGAAGACGATAACTTCTACCAGGAGATATCCAGGTACGTAGGAATAGATTTTATTCATTCAATTGGTGATGGTCATCTAAGCAATCTTGTTGAATCGGTGGGCGGCGGAGCAGTCTTTCTGGATTATGACCAGGATGGTTATATCGATCTTTATATGAGTAACGGTACACATATTAAAGGGTTTAGCGATGATCATAAACCAGACGGCAACCTACAGAATGGTCTATATCGTAATCTCGGGAATGGTACTTTCACAGATGTTACCAAAAAAGCTGGTGTAGGTGATATGGGTTATGGTATGGGCATGACTGTGGGGGATTTTGATAATGATGGCTATCCCGACATCTATATTAGCAACTATGGGCCAAACGTTCTTTATCATAACAAAGGAAATGGAACTTTCTCCGATATAACTGTCAATGCCGGCGTAGCCGGAGATGAGTGTAGCGTAGGAGCAGTATGGCTGGATTATGACAATGATGGGTTTTTAGATTTATACGTGGGGAATTATATTGATTTCGATCCCGAATATGGCTATTTCTACGCCCCGGATGGTTTTCCGGGTCCAATGGCTTATGATGGCCAGCCTGATATTTTGTACCGCAACCGTGGCGATGGGACTTTTGAGGATGTGACAGAAAGCATGGGAGTTTTTAATCCGGACGGACGGGCAATGGGCGTTGGAGCTGCAGACTATGATAACGATGGTTTTGTGGATATCTTCGTGTCGAATGACCATATGATAAATTACCTGTATCATAATGAAGGAGGTAAAAAATTTGTGGATAAAGGTGTAATGTCAGGCGTTGCATTCAACCAGATAGGTGAAGCAACTATTAGTATGTCTGTTGATTTTGCCGATTATAATAACGATGGCCTGATGGATCTTTTCGTTTCGGATGATGTTTATTGTTCATTGTATAAAAATGAAGGAAGTGGTGTTTTTAGCGAAATGTCATACAATGCAGGAATTGCTGTGGCCTGTGGGCAATTTGTGGGATGGGCATCATCTTTCATTGATTATGACAATGATGGGGATGTAGATATTTTTAAGATTAATGGTGAGCTCAAGCACTGGTATGGTCAGGAAGATCAATTGTTTGAGAACATAGATGGTGAAAAATTCCTTGATGTATCCGTGGAGCGAGGTGAATACTTCGAGAAAGAATATGTAGGACGCGGGGCCTGCTTTGGTGATTATGACAATGATGGAGATATAGATGTTTACATTGTAACCCTGAATGATTATGGGGCGTTTTTACGCAATAACAAGGGGAACCAAAATAATTGGTTGCTTATACAACTTATTGGACAAACAAGTAACCGTGACGGGGTTGGAGCGAGAGTAACAGTAAGTGCAGGGGATCTGGTGCAGACAGCTCAGAAAAAAAGTACAAACGGTTACCTTTCACAAAATGATCCCAGAATGCATTTTGGTTTTTCTGACAATGAGATGGTCGACCGTATTGAGGTAATATGGCCTTCCGGTAAAATCCAGGTACTTGAAAATATTAAGGCCGGACAAATTCTCACTATAACAGAACAGTAAAAGGTTAACAGATGAATAGTAATAGAACAATCATACTCCTGAAAGTTTTACTGGTTATTGGACTATCCGGCACTTTTCTTATTTCATGTAAGAACGAGCCAATGAATGGGATGTTTGTTTTTACCCGTGTACCAATTGACAATTTTGCTATCCATGAGAAAGAAATAACTCATAAATATCCGGGAGCACAAATAGTGACAATTAACCCGGATAACCCGGACAAATCTGAAATAATCCTAACAACTGATTTTTATTCAGCCTGCTCCCCCAGGATTTCGTATGATGCTAAACACTTACTTTTTTTAGCACAACAAAACAAAAACGATAGCTGGCAGGTGTGGGAAATGGATCTAAGGAAAAGAACAAGTATGAAAATCACTGATTTTGAGGAATCATGTTCCGGGCCGGCTTATCTTCCTGGTAACCGGCTGGTATTTAGCAGGCAAATACCTGATTCAGGTATAGGATCAGACATGGCATTGTTTACTATGAATCTGGATGGATCAAATGTTAGTCAAATTACATTTCATCCTCTTTTTGATTATTGCTCCACTATACTTCGTGACGGTCGGATATTGTTCCTTACCAAACAGTTATATCCTGTTTCAGATGACATGATGTATCTGGCAATGAGACCAAATGGAACCAAAGCTGAACTGTTCTTTAAAGGAACGGATGGTTATTTTCTTAATAATCAGGCATATGAAACAATGGATGGATTTGTATATTTTATCGAATGGGAACAGGGGAAGTATAATAATGGTGATATCGTTTCTGTTCACCAGAACAGACCCTTGTTTACAAAGGTCAATTATACTTCAGAAATTGGCGGAGGTTTCCATTCTGTTTTCCCGATCCAATCAGGAGATATGATTGTTTCATACCACCCTTCAGAAACCGATCCGATTGCCCTTTATCGTTTTTCTGTGAAAGAGAAATCATTAGGTGAATCAATATTTAGTTATTCAGACTACCATATTCTTGAACCCGTTCTGGTTGAGGCATATACAAGACCCAGAAATTTACCCGATGAAGTTAACCATAAGGAATCAACAGGTTTGCTATTCAGTCAGGATATTAATATAACGGCTACGCAACATGATACTAATTTATTGTTTTTATCAAAGGCAACTAAGATTGAGGTCCTGGGTATAGATAAAAGTCTTGGTATAGTTCCTGTAGAGGAAGATGGTTCTATTTATCTGAAAATTATTGCTGACACACCCATACGACTCCGGACAATTGATGAGAATGGGAAGACTGTTAGCGGGCCTTCAGCATGGATATGGCTGCGGCCAAATGAGAGGCGTGGTTGTGTGGGTTGTCATGAAGATCATGAGCTGTCGCCGGAAAACAGGGTGCCGTTGTCAGTAAAGAAACCTCCTGTTTGCATACCGGCTGAATTATCTGAGATTTCTAAAAAAGGGAATTGATGTTTTATAGAATGGAAGAGAAATGAAGAAATATCTAATATTGATTTTTATCGCAGGCATTCTGATAATCCTTGTTCTGGCACGTAAGCCGGCACTTAATTGGTCCCGCCAGCATGTTAACTATATAACTGCTGTTGAAGATCATCCGCTGAATTGTCTGTCATGTCATTTGTACATACAAAAGGAAGGAATAGTTGCCAAATTAATTAATGCAGACTATTTATCTCCATTTAATATGGCTGTCTCACCAGATGGCAGCAGATTATTTGTGGTTGCACAGGAAGGAAATAAGCTTTTAGTTATAAACACTCAAACGAATAAAGTTATAGACAAGATAGATGTTGGGGAGAACCCTCATAGTGTAATAATAAATAATGATGGAAATACAGCTTTTGTTAGCAATCAGTGGGCTGATAATATCTTTGAAATTGACCTTTCCTTATTAAAAATTGTGGATACAATTAAAACAGGAAGCGGTCCTGCCGGGCTTGCATTAGGTGCTGATGAGAAATTTCTCTATGTTGCTGACTCGTATTCTTCTGAAGTATCAGTTATCGACCTGCAGACTAAAACTGAGATAAAACGATTAATGGCAGGAAATAACCCGGTGGGAACAGATATATCACCTGCCGGTAATCTCTTGTACATAACCAGCAGGAGAACCCTGCCTATGCCTTATGGAACCCCACCTATGACTGAACTTACAGTTATTAATACTACTACCCAAAGGGTTAAAGAACGTAAGATATTTGATAATGCATATATAATGGAGAATGTAGCATTTACACCATCCGGTGATATGGCTATTGCTACACTTATCCGGCCTAAAAACCTTATTCCGGCCATCCAGATTGAAAGAGGATGGATGATGACGCATGGAATAGGTATTATCGAACCGGGCGATAATGGGCGGATCATTCAGTTGTTAACAGATGATCCGAATTCATATTATTCAGATCCTTTTGATATAGTCATCACACCTGATGGCGAAAAAGCCTTTGTTAGTCATTCAGGGGTTGATTACATAACCGTAATTGATCTGAAAGCCATTCGGGCCCTTCTGGCTGAATCAACCCCAGAAATGCTTGATACATATTCTAATCATTTAGGAATTAGCAGCCGTTATGTTCTTAAACGTATTCCAACAGGAGCGAACCCCAAAGGTTTGGCACTCTCCCCTGAAGGAGAATATCTTTATGTTGCTGAGAGGTTAGAAGACAGAATTGCTGTTATCAGCACGGAAAAGATGGAGACCATAAATACCATAGATCTTAAAGGCCCTTCCAGGATTACTGTAGCACGAAAGGGACGCAGGCTCCTTAATAATGCCGGGTATACTTTTCATAATCAGTATGCTTGTTATACCTGCCACCCCGACTCTCATGAGGATGGACTGGTATATAATATGGCAGGAAAAGATATGGGACGTAATCTGGCTAATGTACAAACCTTACGGGATATCGGCGATATTCCACCATATAAATGGAATGGAAAGAATTCAAGCATCTATAAACAGGATGGAATGCGGTTTTCAACCATTCTGACAAGAACAGAATCATTTGCTTTTGATGAGTTGGATGCGCTTGTTGCCTATATTGTTACCGGTATCAAGAATCCACCCAATTTAAGATATAACCCGGCAGGTAAATTAACTGCAGCCCAGGAAAGGGGAAAAAAGGTTTTTTACCGTACACATACTAATTGCGGAAAAGAGATCCCGGTTAAGGACCGTTGTTTTACCTGCCACCCTCCACCGTATTTTACAAATATGCTAATGGTAGATGTTGGAACCCTTTCAGAAACAGATGATTATATGCTTCTTGATGCACCTCAGTTAAACAATATATACGAATCTGCACCCTATTTACACGATGGACGTGCCGCTACGCTTGAGGAATTATGGACAACATATAATGATGAGGATAAACATGGTGTAGGCAATGATATGATGAAAGACCAGCTTAATGACCTGGTCGAATATCTCAGATCTTTAAGAGATGCAAAATACTATATTGAAGATCCGGAAATCTATCAGGCCTCAACACATTTAAAAAATGATTGAGTTATGAAAAAGGTTATTACAAAAATTTCTTTAAGAATTACTATACTGGCTATCGTTATCCTGGCTGGTAGTTTCTTAGGCTTTAAACTGGTAAAAAAGCCACTAACTTCTGAAGAGTATCCCAAAACCGATCAGAGAATATCAGACAAATATTCTCAAGGCTCGCTTGAGGAAAGCAGTAATAGGGAAGGTATCACAAAAGATACAAAGCCTATGCCTTTATATGGTAACTGGCAAACTTTTACCAAGAAAAATGGCCTGCCTGCAGATAAAGCTTACTGTGTACGCATAGATGGCGATCGTGTATTGGTAGGAACAAGTGCAGGGCTTGCTGTATATGAGAATGATAAATGGCGAACATATACAGTTGAAGATGGCCTGGCACATCCTGGTGTACTTTCAATTGATGTAAGCGAACTTACAGGCGATGTCTGGATAGGCACACTTGGAGGACTAAACCGCTGGTCAGCAGGCAGATTCGAGACCTTCAACCAGTTCAACAGCGGTCTGGCTAATGATGTGATTTATACAGTTATCTGTGATGGTAAGGATGTGTGGGTCGCAACGGGAGGTGGCGCCGGTAGTTATGACACTTATACCGGACAATGGGGAATTTACACGGAAAGAAATGCTCCTATGCACGAGCCATGGACTTATGGAGTTTGTGCCGGTGGTGGAAAAATATTTATCGCAGCATGGGGAGGAGGAGTAATCGAATATACTACCAAAACCCAACTGTTCAGGGATTATATCGATCCCGACGGTGAGATGGAAATAGACCTCTTTACTGATGATGGAGTGATTCATGATATAACAACAGGAGTAACTTATGCAGATGATATATTATGGGTCGCTACTTACTTCGGGTTAAGCCGCTACGATGGAACACGCTGGAAAGGCTACCTGGACCATGATACCGGTCTGATCAGTAATTTTATTAACTTTCTAAAGGCAAATGGTCCGGTAGTGTGGCTTTGTACTGACATGGGATTATGCAGCTTTGATGGAGAGACCTGGGTTACTTATCAGAAAAAAGAGAATAGTATGGAAGGTAAGATTCTTATAACTAACGGTGATGACACTAAAGAGATAGCATCATCCACATCTATCGCACACGAATTTGTAATTGGTGTGGATACTCAGGATGATGTGATTTGGATCTCTACTTCAAAAGGCGTTAGCCGGGGAGAATTGCTTAAGTAGTTAGTAGTCGGCAGTCCACAATCGGCAGTCCACAAAAAGTAAATAACAATTGAACAATTATAACACAATGGCAACTGGATTTAGAAACTTAACTGTGCATAGAAAAGTAAGAATAGCCCAGTCTTCGTGTTGCCGACTGTTGACTGAAGATTGCCGACTTATAAATGCAAAGCATAATATGATTATCATTATAAAACCATAAACATAAAAATTTCGACACCTTAAAATACAGATTATGAAACCTCGCTTTTTAGTATTAACAATTCTAGCTTTTATCTTTTTATTTCCGGCTACGGATTTAATTGGCCAGGATAAAAAACAGGATAAGAAATTGAACTATGGCAATACAATTGATGTACAGGTACCCTATGGCCGGTTTCAGAAAGCCGATAAGAATTTTTTTGATGACCTCCAGCCCTTTACAGGTGCCGGACGCGAAAAGGTCCCTCCTACTGATCTAACAGAAGTCAGAATTGGGCTTTTGGGACCTTTGGAAGGTTCGGTATTATCTCCTCAGGGTATTCAAATGTTGCAGGGAGCAACCCTTGCAATGGAGGAAGCCAATGAAAAAGGAGGATATAGGGGAATTCCATACAAGATATTTCCACATAATGATGTGGGGTTGTGGGGTGCTGCTGCTAATGAAGTGGTAAAAATGAATGATGAGAAGGTTTGGGCATTTATAGGTACCATTGATGATATCAATACCCATGTTGCATTGCGGGTGGCTCTTAAACTGGAACTCCCCATGGTTAATACCGGAGACCCTGACCCTACACTTACTGAAACACGAATACCATGGATGATTCGATGCATTGCCGATGACAGGCAGAGTAGTTATGCTTTGGTGAATTATATTTATCACGTAAAAAAACATTCCCGCATAGCTGTATTACGGGCCAACAATCGCTATGGACGTGTGGGAATTATGGAATTCAGGGATGCAGCGCTGCGCTATGGATATCCTCTGGTATTGGAGATACGATATAACGACGGTGAAACGAGTTTTACAACGCAAATTGAGCGCATGATCAAATCATCACCTGATGCTGTAGTCCTTTGGGGAAATGCCAAAGAAACCGCACTTATTTTATTACAATTGCGTAAAATGGGGATGAAGCAACCTGTTTATGGTTGTGACAGACTTATGTCTCCCGTGTTTCTCGAGATTGCAGGTGAAGAAGCCGAGGGTGTAATAACTACCTGTCAGTATAACCCTACACTTGATATGCCAAATTTAGTTGCTTTTAACAAGAACTATGAAAAGAGATTCGGCTATGAACCGGATGTGTTTGCCGCTCATGCTTATGACGGTATGAATATAATAATCGATGCCATCGATTTAGCAGGACTTAATCGCGCCCTGATGCGCGATGTTATGACTGACCTGAAAACTTTGCAGGGGTATCAGGGCATTACCGGTGAGATCATTTTTGATGCATCCTGGAATGATATTGGAGTTATCTGGATGACTGAAGTACGTAATGGTAAGTTTGAGTTTTTTCCACCACCACCATTTGAGCAGGAAAATTTAACCGGTAGCATTGCTGCAAAAAAACCTTAATAAGATAAAAGTAATGGAATTATCAACAGGCAATAATCAAAATAATCCCGGGGGTTCAACACCCAGACTGGCTCGTCGGCAGGCAAAACCGAAAAAAACGGTTGTGAGTATTAACGGGATTCAGATAGGCGGGTCAGAAATAGTGGTTATGGCAGGACCATGTGCCGTGGAGAGCAGGGAACAACTGCTTGAGACTGCTAAAGCAGTACAGGCAAGTGGAGCAACCATCTTAAGAGGCGGCGCTTTCAAGCCACGCTCTTCCCCCTATAGCTTTCAGGGCCTGGGAGAAGAAGGTTTGAAGCTTCTAAGTCAGGCAAGGCAGGAAACAGGCTTGCCTGTTGTCACAGAAGTTATTGATCCCCGGCAGGTAGAATTGGTGTGTGAGTATGCCGACATTTTACAGATCGGTTCCCGTAATATGCACAATTTTCCTCTTCTGAAAGAGGTAGGAATGTGTCGTAAGCCAGTATTGTATAAACGGGGTATGATGGCTAGTATTGACGATTACTTACTTGCTGCCGAATATATTCTTAAACAGGGCAACGAACAGGTTATACTCTGCGAACGGGGTATCCGTACTTTCGAGACCTCCACCAGGAATACACTTGACCTGAGTGCTGTTCCAGTGTTAAAACGGTTAAGCCATCTTCCTGTTATCGTGGATCCCAGTCATGGAACAGGACTCAGATGGATTGTGCCGGCAATGGCAAAAGCTGCTGTCGCAGTTGGGGCTGATGGCCTGCTAATAGAAGTTCACTACAAACCGGAAGAGGCGTTAAGTGATGGTCCTCAATCCCTTTACCCTGATGAATTTGCTCAATTAATGGAGGATCTTAATAAAGTTGCACAGGCAGTAGGAAGAAAAATTGCACGATTAGTTGTTAACCATTAACTTTTCCTTCTTCATTCTTTACATCTCAACGGTAACGATCCAGTACCCTTTCTGAGATATCTTAAACTCAAGGTTTACCTGAATAACTCCACCCTGACTACTGATTGTCTGGACGGGTTCAGGTACATCAAAAAGGATACCACCGTTAAAAGGGAATTCATGAACCCGCATTTTAACGGAGTAATCGTTTTGGCTTTCAATAGTCCCAAAACTTCCATCTAATGAAAAACCTGAGACCTTAATCGGTTTGCCTCTGCGGGTAAATTTAAATTCAATTGTTTTTTCATCTGCATTTATCCGGTTGAAGCGGACCCGCTGCACAGTCAGGCTTTTTGAAACGATCTTATATGGATATCTGCTTATTCCAACATACTCTCCCTCAAGCCAGTAACCGATTATCAACAAATCATCTTCGTGTTCTCTGAATTTAAGTAATTCACCTTTCCCATCCATTTTGCCTTTGCTCCATTCTCCGTTGTAAACGTCACCATTGCGCCATGAATAAATGCCTTTTCCATGAGGCAATCCCTTTTTGAACTCACCATCGTAGGTATCCAGCCCGGCAGCTTTACCATATCCATGCGCCAGCCCCTTCTTACATTCTCCCTCGTAAGTACCGGCAATCGTTTCCATCAGAACTTTACACTGATCCTGTAGTAATATGCCCGGGATATCTGTTTTTTTCTCAATACCGTTACCATTAATAACCAG
>JAUVKT010000097.1 GCA_030596125.1 Bacteroidales bacterium
TTTTTTTGGGGCAATCGGTTTGTTATTTACGGATACATTGCATATCTCAATGGGATTTATACTCTCTCTGTTTTTGCTTATTCATATTTATACCTGTACACTGGGTAATAAACCAGGAGCTTTGTTTAAGAGTATGATAAACGGTTACCACGAAGAGCACGATTGAATTTAGTAATTCCTTGTCCCTGGCAGCCCATGAATTGGTTCTAATAAATTGAAACGATATGCATAAATGGTTAAAAACTCTCTCTTCACCTTTTTTTACAGGTCTGTTATTTATTCTTTTCA
Source organism: Bacteroidales bacterium (assembly GCA_030596125.1). Taxonomy (GTDB): domain Bacteria; phylum Bacteroidota; class Bacteroidia; order Bacteroidales; family VadinHA17; genus JAUVKT01. Next base: position 289 of record JAUVKT010000097.1, read on the forward strand.
TTGTAGCTATGGCAGCAGCTACATTTATAGAAAATGATTTTGGCTCTTCATCTGCACGCAGTATTATTTATGAAGCAAAGTGGTTTGAGTTGATAATGGCTTTAATGGTTATTAACCTGGTTGGGCAGATATTTACCTTTAACCTGTTTCAGAAAAAAAAGATTACAATACTGTTGTTCCATGTATCCTTTATTGTTATGATCCTGGGTGCAGCAATAACCCGTTATATTGGTTCTGAAGGAACAATGCATATAAGAGAGGGAGAAACCTCTTCGTATTGGCAGACAGGTGAAAAGTACATGGGATTTAATGTATATGGCAGCAATGGTGAACAGCTCATCTCTGAAAGTTCTGAGGTGGAGGTAACTGCCACTTCATTAGGCAAATTCTCCAGGGAGATAAATCTTAATGGGGAGAATGTATCAGTCAGGTACTTGCGATATATTCCCAATGCAAGTGAATCGGTAGTCGATATTCCTGGGAAGTCCCCCGCAGTTTCACTCCTTGTATCACACGGAATGATGTCGAGAGAGGTTATCTTTTTGCGGCCGGGTGAGATCCACCGGTTTCCCGGGCTCGCCGTTTCATTCTCCGGCACTGAAGATACAGATGTAAAAATCAGCATAATGGATGGCAGGTTTATTATAGAATCTGCTTTTGATCTGAGCGAAATCAGTATGACGACAAGGGAGGAGATAAAATTCCCGGCAGGATCAAAGAATCTGTTAAGTGAAATGATGATCTATAAAACTTCTGAATATATGATAGTGCCTCAGAAACTTTCATTGTCGGGAGGTACCGTACCTTTTGCGATTCAGAATGAAAACCGGCAGACAGGTATGGATGCTTTCGAACTTGAAGTTGTATCAGGGTCAGGGACCGAAAAGGTGTATGTTTATGATATTTATGATGGTGAACGTACTTATGCTGAAACTTTTATAGGAGATCATAGATTAGAATTGTTTTACGGACCAGAAAGAATTGAACTGCCGTTTTCACTCACTCTTGAGGATTTTATTCTGGAGCGGTATCCCGGATCTACAAGTCCTTCCGGATATAAGAGCAATGTTATTCTTAATGATGTCCGTAATGGAACAGAAATGCCCTATTCAATATATATGAACCATATCCTTAAGTATGGTGGTTACAGATTTTATCAGTCATCATACGACGAGGATGAACAGGGCACAATATTATCTGTTAATCACGACAGGGCAGGAATGAGTGTAACTTACTTTGGGTATGGTCTGCTGTTTATATTTATTGTAATGTCGCTTTTTAATAAAAACTCACTTTTCTCAAAAGCCAATCCGTCATTCTGGCGTAACAACAGCAGTAGATTTATTATGATTTTGATGGTTGTTATGTTGCTGCCTGCCGTAATAAAAGCAACTCCGGTAAAAAACAGTTATGACAAAAAGAAAGCCGATGAATTTGGCAGAGTGCTGATCCAGGATCAGAAGGGTCGCACGAAACCTCTCTATACGGTGAGCAATGACATTCTGCGAAAGGTCAGTAGAAAAAGTACTTATGGTGAGTTTTCGCCTATGCAGGTTTTTCTTGGCTTTAATACTGATTTTGCGAATTGGGTTGATGAACCGGTTATTAAGGTATCAAACCGTGAACTGAGAAATCAGCTTGGACTTACAGGTGAATATGCAGCTCTTAACCAGCTTATTGAGTTTGATAATAACCAGGCATATAAGCTGTCGGGCATGATAGACGAAGTTTTTGTTAAACCTGAGTCAGAGAGATCGAAAAGGGATAAGGAGGTGATTAAGCTTGATGAGAGAGTAAATATTATTATAATGATGGCAAACGGTCAGTTTCTGAAGATGTTTCCACTGCGTGACGGGACAGATAACTGGGGACCTCCATCCCGGGCCCTGGTAAATGCCATTAATGCAGAAGACAGTCTCTGGCTTAGTACTATTTTGTCCAATTATACTAATTCACTTTTTAATGGTACAACCACAGGTGATTTCAGTGAGGCAGACCGGTATCTCAGTTCAATTATTGAATACCAGAGGAAATATGCAAATTACGATCTTCCAACTGAAAGCAGGATAAATGCTGAACTGTTCTACTATAAGACGATGATCTTTGAGAGACTGTTTCCTTTCTATGCGTCGGTAGGGATAGTGATGCTCATATTTATACTCTTCTTTATTATTCGCGGGCTTGGTGATCGAAACAAACTGGTAAAAATTCTTGCTATCCATCTTTTTGCAGGATTTATGTTCCATACGTTTGGCCTTGCCCTGAGGTGGTATATATCCGGTCATTCTCCAATGAGTAACGGTTATGAATCGTTGCTGTTTATTTCGTGGATTACCATGCTTGCCGGTTTTGTCTTCAGCAGGAAGTCATACCTCACTCTTGCTGCAACGGCGGTACTGGCTTCATTAACCCTGATGGTTGCACATCTGAGTTTTATGGATCCGGAGATCACAGCCCTTGTACCTGTACTGCAGTCATACTGGTTAACAATACATGTTTCGGTTATAACGGCCAGTTATGGTTTTCTCGGTCTTAGCGCTATACTGGCAATTATAGTTCTTGTACTTTATTCTCTGAGTTCCGGTAAGAACCGGGGACATATTCTGAAAACAATAGATGATCTGACAGTAATCAATTACAGGTCTCAGTTACTGGGTCTCTATTTTCTTACCATTGGTACATTCCTGGGAGCTGTATGGGCCAATGAATCGTGGGGCAGGTACTGGGGGTGGGACCCTAAGGAGACATGGTCGTTGATAACGATAATGGTTTATGCCTTTGTAGTTCATTCAAGGATGATAAAAAGTCTGAACAGTGTTTTTACATTTAACCTGATGTCGTTGTATGCCTTTTCATCTGTTCTGATGACATATTTTGGGGTTAATTATTATCTATCCGGGCTGCACTCCTATGCGGGAGGTGATCCCGTACCGGTACCGTCATTTGCCTATTATACCATCGCAACACTTCTGCTGCTCTCTTTTGTGGCATACAGAAAATACGACAGATTGAAACAGACTATTGAATGTCATCCGGCGTAGACGGATCTGATCCTTATCCTTCTGGAATAATTAGCCCCAAGGGGGCGGTAATCAACAGCCTCGAGCGTAGCTCGGGGTTTATGTAATGCATTATAATATAAGCGCCACAGGTGCGCGATCAACTTCATTCCGAATAAAAATTGAACAGGTATATGATATTATTAGAAAATTCTAACCAATTAGCTACATTTGTTGTAAACCTACCAATTGTCAATGACCCTGTCTGAAGCTCAAACCCGTCAAAAGATCATAGATAAGCGCCTTGCTAATGCGGGCTGGAATGTGAGTGACCCTGCCCAGGTGATTGAAGAGCTTGATATTATAACTGAACTTCATCCAACAACCGACAAACCGGGTAAATATGCAGGTCACTTATTCTCAGACTATGCTTTGCTTGGCCGTGATGGTTACCCTCTTGCAGTGGTAGAGGCAAAGAAGTCTTCAAAAGATGCCGAGGATGGTAAGCTGCAGGCCCTGCAATACGCTAAAGCTATTCAAAAGAATAATCCCGGTAAGGATATGCCTTTCGTATTCTATACCAACGGACATAATATTTTTTTCTGGAATTCAGAACGATATCCCCCACGAAAGGTGTATGGATTCCCCACAAGAGACGATCTGGAACGACTCAGGTTTCTTAGAAATAATTCCGGAACATTAAGCGAGGAATTGATAAACACCGACATTTCAGGCAGGCCCTATCAGATTAAAGCGATTAGATCGGTTTTGGAGTCGATACAACTTAAAAGAAGGAAATTCTTGCTTGTAATGGCAACCGGTACCGGAAAAACAAGGGTCTGTGTATCATTGATTGATGTTCTGATGCGGACAAATTGGGCTCAACGTGTTCTTTTTCTTGTAGACAGGCTGGCATTGCGTGATCAGGCTCTGGATGCTTTTAAAGAGCATCTTCCTAACGCGCCTGTCTGGCCTAAACGCGAGGGTTACTATGTGGAGAAAGAGTTTGCAATTGACAGGAGAGTATATGTTAGTACTTATCCCACTATATTAAACGAGATTGAAGATGACGACTGTAAATTCTCATCTCATTTCTTTGATATCATTGTAGCTGATGAGAGTCATCGTTCCATCTATAATGTCTATAAGAACATTTTCGATTACTTTGATTCCATCCATCTTGGACTTACTGCTACCCCGACAGAACAGCTCGATCATAACACTTTCAAGCTTTTCGATTGTGAAGATCAGATGCCGACTTTCAATTACTCCTATGAGGAGGCAGTGAATAATACCCCTCCGTATTTATCCGATTTTGAAGTGCTGAAGATTCGCAGCAGGTTTATGGAGGAAGGGATCAGTAAACGCACCATGAGTCCTGAAGACGCAAAGAAACTGCTTGCTGAGGGCAAGGATCCCGATGCAATTGATTATGAGGGTTCTGATCTTGAAAAAAGAGTGACTAATAAGGGGACTAATGCACTTATTGTACGAGAATTTATGGAGGAGTGTATTAAAAGCCCTGATGGGGTTTTGCCTGGCAAGACTATCTTTTTTGCCATAAGCAAGAAACATGCCTATCGGTTGGTTGAAACCTTCGACCGGCTTTTCCCTGAATACAAAGGACAAATAGCGGAGGTTTTGATTTCCGGCATAAAAGGTGTCTATGGCAAAGGTGGATTACTCGATAAATTCAAGACATCAGATATGCCCCATATTGCTGTAAGTGTTGACATGCTTGATACGGGGATTGATATCCTTGAGGTTGTAAACCTGGTGTTTGCCAAACCGGTGTATTCTTATACCAAGTTCTGGCAAATGATCGGACGTGGAACAAGAGTACTGGATGAAAACAAATTGAAACCGTGGTGCCTCGAAAAAGACAAGTTTCTCATTATAGATATGTGGGAGAACTTTGAATATTTTATGGAAACACCTAAGGGTAGAGAAATTAAGGGGCAGAAAGCTTTACCTGTACGTCTGTTTGAAGCCAGGCTGGACAAATTATCTGCTTCTATGGAAGCCAATAATATTGATGTTAAGAATAGTGTTATCCGGAATTTAAGAGAAGAGATTGCAGAACTGCCACAAAATTCAGTTATTGTTTTAGAAGCTCATTTGGATCTTGCTCCTGTAATTGAAGAAGACTATTGGAAATTTATTTCCGAAGAGAAGATAGATGATCTGCGCAGAGTTATAGCTCCTGTAATGCGTGCTAAATCGCAGGGTGATTTTAAATCAATGCGTTTTGAGATTAATGTGGTTGATATGGCTGCTGCTCACCTGAGGCAGGAGCTTGAAAAATACGAGACTATCAGGGATGCAGTTATAGAACAGATTGATGAACTGCCAATGTCCATCAATATTGTAAGAAAAGAGAAGGAATATATTGAAACTGTTTTGCAACCGGACTGGTGGCACAGATTTGCATATAATGATCTGGATGAACTTGTTGCCCGTTTAGGACCTTTAATGAAGTATAAAGGAGAAGAAGTGCCTGGTGAAGAGAAACTGGATATCCGCGATGAGGTAACAGAGAAAAAATATATTGAGTTTGGCCCGGAACATGAACGAATGACGGTAAAAAAATATCGTGATAAAATTGAAGCTATTGTTAAAGAGATGGTGGATTCGAATTTTGTACTTCAGAAACTGGAGATGGGCCGGGAGATAACGGAACAGGAGATTGAACAGTTGGCAAATATTCTTATGAGCCGTGATCCCTGGGTTACAGAAGAATTATTACAAAAGGTTTATGACAACAAACGCGCAAAATTTATTCAATTCATCAGGCACATGCTTGGACAGGAACAATTAAGATCATTCACAGAAGAAGTATCAGAAGCATTTGCCTCGTTCATTGCAGAACACAATACCTACAGCGAACAGCAAATACAGTTTATATTAACATTGCAAACATTCATTTTAAGAAAAGGAGCCATTGATAAAAAAGACCTTGTGAAGGAACCTTTTACCAAAATCGATCCTGATGGAATTATTGGGGTATTTAACCCCCGGGAAATTAAAGAAATAATGAAGTTTGCAAAACATTTAGTTGCATAGGATATGTTATCATCAAATATTAAATCAGGAATAAAGAAACTCTGGGATAAATTCTGGAGCGGGGGGATCAGTAATCCATTAACAGCTATTGAGCAGATAAGTTATCTTCTGTTTATGCGTCGGCTTGATGAGGTTGATCTGAATAATATCAAAAAGGCTGAGTTTTCAGGAGAGAAATATCAATCCGTTTTTGAAGGGCCCTTTCAGGTGCCAAACATAAATGAAGATGTGGATAAAGAGACTCTTAGGTGGAGCCATTTCAAGCAGATGGAAGGTGGAGAGATGCTGGCACATGTTCAAGTTAAAGTGTTTCCTTTTATTAAGCAATTAAACGGTGGTGAGTCTGCTTTTGGCAGGCATATGAGGGATGCTGTTTTTATTATACCTAAGCCTTCATTGCTTGTTGAGTCAATAAATCTGATAGACAATATTTACCTGGAAATTGAGAAGGAGAGTGAATCAGGACAAACCTTTCAGGATACTCAGGGAGATATGTATGAACTACTTCTTTCTGAGATTGCCACTGCCGGGAAGAATGGTCAGTTCAGAACCCCAAGGCATATCATCCAGATGATGGTGGAAATGGTGAATCCAAGATTGGGAGAGATTGTTTGTGATCCTGCCTGTGGAACCGGAGGTTTTTTACTTGGGGCTTATCAACATATATTAACACAATACACTTCAGAGGCCAGGAGATTTACGGATGAGAATGGATTTGTTAAAGGAACTTTTGGGGATAAGCTGACAAATGAAAAATTATGGATTCAGCTAAAGGAAAAAACTTTCTTTGGTTATGATTTTGACAATACAATGGTTCGGGTTGGATTGATGAACCTGATCCTGCATGGAATTTCCCAGCCCAATATTGACCTGGTGGACACTTTAAGCAAGAAATATAATGAAGATAGCAGATACGATGTGATCCTTGCCAATCCGCCTTTTAAAGGAAGTATTGATAAGGGGGATATTAATGAAGGATTCGGGTTAAGCACAACCAAAACGGAACTACTGTTTATTAACCGGATTATAAATTCCCTGAAGATGGGCGGACGCTCAGCAGTGATTGTACCGGATGGAGTATTGTTTGGTTCAAGTAAAGCCCACAAACAAGCCAGGGAACTGCTGATAGACGAATGTGAGTTGCAGGGAGTTATCTCTATGCCCGGTGGTGTATTCAAACCCTATGCAGGAGTAAGTACTGCTGTTTTAATCTTTGTGAAAGGAGGCCAAACAGAGAGAGTCTGGTTCTATGATATGGAAGCAGACGGGTACTCTCTGGATGATAAACGGGATAAGGTTGACAGGAACGATATTCCGGATATTCTGAAGAGTTGGTCAGTAAGAGAAAAAGTGAAGGAGGACGACCGGAAAGCAAAGTACTTCTTTGTTCCTGTTGATGAAATTAAGGATAACGGGTACGATCTGAGTATAAATAGATATAAGGAAATTCTATATGAGGAGATAGAATATGATCTGCCAAATAATATTATAGACGACATTCGTGAAATTGGAAAAAGAAAGACCAGTCTTCTTAACGAACTTGAAAATATGCTAACCTGATTAATTCATAAGTTTTTCGTCATGAGAAGTCAAAGTACACAGAATAAAGGTAAGCGCAGATTTGAGACTCACAGATATAGCCGTAGCTATATTGAGAATCAAAAATCGAGCATTGCCTTTAGTCACAGTAATTTGACTTCGTAATAGATCAATTTGTGAATTATTCAGG
>JAUVKT010000045.1 GCA_030596125.1 Bacteroidales bacterium
CTATAAAATTGCGCTCCTTTTTTATTCTCCTTTTTAAGGTGAAATCCTGTAATACAGATTGTTGTATCGTCATAAAAAGTTATTTCGAACAGATCTTCTTTATTTGTACCTGTAATGTCAACCTCTTTGGCAAGAGCTAAATATAATTTTCTTGCCATGGGCTCTAAATTTTCCAGTCGGGCTTTTAAAATATCTGCTGTTTGAACGGCACATAATTGTTGAACTTCTTCAGGAAAACTCAATACTGCTTTATCAATTCGTTCGGGTGTCAATAATGATTTAAGAGAGTCTATTTGCTCTAGCCAATCATTCCATTCACTTTGTATCAGGAAAGTCCGGTCGAAAAAGCGTGCATTGTAAGCATGTCCCTCAATGTTTTCAGTAAAGTTATCGAACCCCTGAATTTTTGGTATAAGCGTTTTTCGTTTGGCAATCCACGGTAATACTCCTTCATTTACAAAGAAAGCCTGATCACGATCTCTGGGAATAGGTTTGTAAATGGTTTTTTCTCCATTTTTAAAACCGGCCCATCTCCATTGATCATCGTGCCTGTCCCAGTCATTTATAAGGATGTCGAACAATCTGGCTCTGAGAGTAGCATCAGGATCAATGAAATGATCTTCGTCGTTAAAAATTTTTTCAATCACCTCTGCGGTGGAAATTATCTTTTCAGAATATCCAAAACTTGCCACATCACTTCTGTCGTTATCAGGACGTTCTTCAAAAAGGAAAAGCTGATCTGCCATATCCTGCCGGTATATGCCTAAGCGCGGGTCATCCGGAATATAGACAATTTCAGGATTTGTATGGAAGACTCCTGCATCCTCTGCCAATTCTGCTACTACCAAACCAGCGTATGGGTTGGATGCTGATATTTGATCTTGCACAACCTCAACTGCAAGAGTATTTCTAAATTCATCAGGTAGTACACCTTCAACATTTTTTTCAAGTGATCGTAGCACATACTGTTTCCCGTTATTATCCTCGAGCCTGAATGACAGAGTTTGCTGTCCGCCTCCACGCTTAAGGATGTGTAATCCACCCTTTTTGTTTCCTATGTCGAATACCGGAACTTTAACAGGAGTGTTCCAGACAGTTCGATAATTTTCACCCATCCAGAAGTAAGCTGACTCGTGCATATTGTATTTGTCACTAGCCTTAATTACCATACTGTCAGTCAGTAGTATTGTGTCGTTCTTTTGCATGGCATCGCTAACAAATATTTTTTGATAGATATTTTTTCGGAAAAGCTCCCCTTTCTGACCGGTAAAAATCAGGTCACATTCTCCTTCAGAAGAAAAATTCAACCTGGCAAAACCTTTTTCAGAACTACCAAATTCGGGCAGGTCTGAATGAACAAATCCTGTTTGCTCCAAAGAACCTGAAATTATGTGATGAACGTTATCCAAAGTAAAATACTGCAAATTTGCATCACCGGCAGAAACGTATATTATATCAGGATATTTTTTCAAAACAGAAAACATGGCATCACGGAATTCTTTGAAGTCAGGATGATGATTATCTTTTCTTGTACCAAGAACTTTCCTGTACAATGTATATGGAGCTTCAATAACATTTTGCTTTAAAGAGAAATAGCCATCACTATTTCCGAAGCTTTTAAGTGAATGATGTCCTGCGATCACCACATGCTTTGTCGGATAATGTCTGCGTATGGCATCTTCAATCAGAACCAGTACGTCCCCGTTTGTTTCTATGCCACATTTAGTATAACGTCTATCGTGTTTATGTACCCACCAATGTGTATCTATCAGGATCACTACCAAATGTTCGTTCAATACGACTTCTTTGGGGCCCGGACAAGCAGCGTCCGGCATATAAACGTCTCCTTTATATTTTTTCCGGAGTTCGTCCTCAATATCTTTAATCATCTTTTTTCCTGAAGAACTGCCATCTGCCCACTCTTTTTCTCCGGGGGTGAGTAATAAGGGATGTTTGTTACCTGAAAAAAGTTCTTCTGAAAATTTATTTTCTTTGGGATTATATATATTTCCAAGCATCAAAAAGGCAAGGTTTTCTGAATTCCGCGATGATTTCCGCCATTTTTTTAACAATTCATCATCCGGTTGGCCTTCTGATATATTACCTGTAAATATTATGCTGTAAGAATCTGATCGCTGTGCGGTTAATAGATTTGTACTGAGAATAACCAATGACAGCAGGCAGAATTGTATTATATATTTTATTTTATTTTTCACTTAATGCTTTGCAAAAAATTTATTTTCTGGAAATTTTAATGAATATCAAAAGTATCGTGGGATATTTGTAATTTTTCTGCATCATCAAGTTTTGGAAGTATCGTCTCCTTTTTTTTCTGAAAACGTTGCATACGTCTCAGTATTTTATCAAGCAATTTTACGGCTTTCTCAATATATATACCTTTATTTAACATCACACACTCGGCACGTTGAGACATAGCTGCATCCGTTATTTCCGATCTGGTAGGAACTCCTTTTTTGGCCAGGTTATCCAATACCTGTGTTGCCCAGACATCAGGTATATGTGCAGCTTCACAAATCCGCAGGATCTCTTCCTGAATACTGGCGAAATTTTTCCAGCCTGTTTCTATTGCCAGATCACCACGAGCTATCATTACTCCAATGGGAAAAGACTGCATTGCTTTTAATAGTATACGGGGTAAATTTTTAAAGCCTTTTTTAGTTTCAATTTTTAAAATAATTCCTAATGACGTTTCATACTTGCTTAACTCATCCATTAATTGTTGCACATCATTTTCATCATTTACAAATGAGAAATTCACCGTATCGGCATTAACTGCAACAAATTCCAGGTCTTTCTTATCTTTTTCCGTTAAACCACTCACATTCAAATCACTATCAGGCAAGTTGATTCCTTTGTCTGCTTTAAGTTTACTGCCGGTATTTCGTGCATATATTATATTTATCAATAATGCATCTTCATCTGCCTTCCCGATAATTCCTTCAATCTTTCCATCATCAAAAAAGACAGGTTCACCCTTTTTAATGTATTTAAATATTCCGGTGAGTGTACAAGAGACGTGTGCGTGTTGTAATAGCTTTCCATTTTCATCATATTGAGCAGGCTCACCGGGTCTTTGATCACTGTGTAGAATCAGCTTATCACCGGTATGAAGTGTGATAAATTGCTCTATTGGCAATAGCTCACCTACATAGTTCTTTTCCTCTCCTGTCTCTTTCACTTTTGTTAATATCAGCTCTGTTCCGGTTGTTATATAGGCAGAATCATTACATACGCCCCATTTTCCCTTAGCCTGTTTTTTTTCTATTATAATCTTACATTTTTTATTACGTGAGTCTGTAAACCTGATTATATTTCCGCGTTTGATTTTTTCTATCAGTAATTCGCTGACAGGAATTATGGCATCCGCAGAATCGTCCGGAGGAGGAATGTCGGGAGGCGCTATCCATATTTTTGCAGGTTTAGTGATTTTTCCAAGCTTATCACGTTGTGGATTGATGTGAATAACCTTTGGTCCCGGCTTCAATGAGCCTGTTCTTAATTTTGGTCCGCCAAGGTCCATCATCACTTTACAATTCTTTTGTAATGCATTATTTGCCCTATCTATATTGGTTATCATTTTTGCCCATATTTCAGGCCCATCATGTGCACAATTGATTCTGGCACTATTCATACCCAAGTGAATAAGTCGTTTTACCAGATTATAATCTTCTGCAGCAGAGGATGGTAATGTTACCATTATGCGGGTTTGTCTTTTTCTTGATTTGTATCCGAATAATTGCTTTGAATTTTTTCTAAGAAGTTTTTCACTCTTTTTAATCGAAATGACATCTTTTTGCTTTTCAATTACAGGGTTCCCGCTTAGGTGATTAATAATAGTTTTGACAGCGAGAAGGCTTCTCATTACATGTCCTTCTGTATTTGCCAGGTCAGGTAAACCCATATTTTTTAACCGGTCCTGTAGTTCATCAATATCAAAACTCCTGAATGCAAGATAGTGTGTCAGGTTCAAAGCACTTTCACGATAAGACGGATGGACCTTTGAAATCAGATCATCATAATTATTCTCCAGGGTTTTGGCCTTATTTATTATTTCTTGGATTTGATCATTGATAATCAATAATTTTTCCTGATTGTTCATCTGTTTATAATTTATTTTCAATGATAAAAAATGTATTCTCAAATAATTGCTACAATTGCAGGAATACCAGTAAATAGGCAATCACTGAAACAACCAGTCCTAACATAAAAACATTAAAGGCCCATCGCAGTAATTTGTATTTTCTGGCAAGAACTTTTCCCAAAGAATACTGGTCTTTGGTCATTGTGGAATACAAATACTGGTCATCATTTATCATCTCTTTAATTGCCCACTCGTATTCGTCCAGTTCCATATTATAAAAATTTCCAAAAAACAGTAAATTGACCTTTTTTTGTTTGATGTCGTTCCTGGTAAACTTGCCGGAGGAAATATTAGGCCGGGTGGATAGAATGGCAAGAATAATAGTAGATAAGCTAAAGACGATAAAGATTACAGTGGGGATAATAATAGACGGATTTTCTTTAAACTTACTCGCTAATGCAACCAGGCCTAATGAAATAATAATACCGTTGAGGGAAATCAGGATATTGGATTTATTATCGGCAATTGAACTCAGGTTTATCTGGTTCCTGGCAGTAAGTTTAAACATTGAATCAACACCACGTGAATATCTATTAGTCTTTTCTGATGCAGCCTTCTTTTTTTGTTGTCGTTTAACGGCGCTTTCCTTTAGAAATTTAAGATTTTTCTCTTTTGTTTTTGTTATTTCTGCAAGGCAATAATTTGTAAAATATGAATGATTTTGGAATAACTGTACAGACTCTTTTTCAAATTCTGATTTCTTAAGTTTTCTGACGCCGGTATTTTTTAATTCTTGTCTTAATTTTTCAGCATGTTCAAAATAATTGTCTGTCCCCAAATGCATAAAATCGGCATCACACAGAACCTCAGCGATCTTATTAGCAGGTTGATGAGGGAAGGTAGTTGCCATGATGCATTCCGAAACAAGATCCGTTGTATCTTTATCAACACCTTTAAGTTTCAGAAAATTCACAGCAATTGTCACGCTCTCTTTTTCATGCCCCTGATATTTTTTGATGTATCCTGTATCATGAAACCATGCGCCAGCCAGCAGAGTATTCATTTCATCTCCATTCAGATTTTCCCTGGTCCCGATAATTTCCGCATTTTTTACTACCAACCTGGTATGATCGATAGTATGGTACGTTAAGTTTTCAGATGAATCTTTTATTATTAGATCGGTGACATATTTTTCAATCTCTTTTAGTAATTCTGAATTAATTTTCATAGGATCTGTTATTAAAGGTTTTTATATTCTTTTCTCTATCGAATTTATAAAGTGAAACCGGTTTTGAACTTCCCTTGATTTTTGAGGATCCAAGCCCGGTAAATGTATTCCGGGTATCATTTTTAAGTTGATTATAAACCTCCTTTGAAATAAGCAGACATGTGTTATGTTTCTTATTCAATTGTTCAATCCGTGAGGCCATTATAACAACTTTTCCTGTAATGGAGTATTGCTTGCGAATTGATGAACCAATATTTCCTGTTACAGCCTCATCATAATGAAGCCCTATACCTATACGGGTTTTTGGAATGTTCCCTTTATGAAATTCACTGCTTATTTTGTCAATTATCTCCTGTGATGCTTCTGTGGCATGTTGACTGCTATTTCCTATTGAAACCGGGGCGCCAAAGGTGGCCATAAACCCATCTCCGAGAAATTGGTTGATCACTCCGTGATGAGATTGTACTATATCTATCATGAAACCAAACAGAGTATTCAGGTAAGCAACGACCTCTTCAGGTTGATGCTCTTCAACAAAGGGGGTAAACTGCCGAATATCAAGAAACATAATGCAAACTTTTTTTCTTGCTCCGGAAAGTTCATTACGGTTTTTTAAAATATTATCTGCAATTTGAGGTGATATCTGTTGTCCGAACAGATCAATTACAGCATTTTTTTCTTTTATATTGTTCCATGATATTATCATCTTTTTTTTAATAAGATCAGCAACAAAAGCGGCTGCTATTCCTGCAATTATCATAATTGAACCCTGCCCCAGATACTGCATACCTGTCAGATCCGGATGAGTTGTATCAACAGGCGTATTTGCAAAAAGAGTTGAATAATATATGGATATAAGAATGAATTCAAAAGCAGCCAGGGTTCCTGTGAATATTGATAATTTAAAATTAAGCCTGAAAGTGGAGAGAACAATAAAAATAAAATAGGTTAATGCTGCCGGTGACTGCAAAATAGTGGTCTGGTTTGAATATTCGACTATGAATATTAGAAGAATACTTAGCAAGCTGACTTCTGAAAAGCTGTTTAAGTAGCTGAAAAACCGTGGATTCAAAAAATAGAATTTGCTTCTGCCAATTAAGTAGTGAGCTAAAGATTCATAAATGATTATGATAACTGTAAAAATTAAAATGGCATAAATAGAAATATGGGTGTTGAACATATGAAGATATTCCTCTTTGTAAAAAAAGTAAATGACTAACAGGAATATAGCTTCAAGACCTATAAGCCCGATCAGAATTAATGCACGCAAGCGTTCACTTTTGGAAATTTCGCTATTATATAACTCCTCAACGGATATAGTTTTATTCATCTTTTAGTTAATAGTAATACCGGACAAAGTTAGTTAATATGCACTAACTTCCAAATATTATTATTGATTTTTCAGTAAAATATATGTTATCGCATGATTTTCGGCTTGTCAGGAGAGGTTTAGTAATGTACAGTATGGACTTCAGGTGAAGCTGCTACAGACATCTTAGAGCCTGAAGATATCCAGAAATTTATTATCAGTTTTAACTTCCACTATTCCCTCTTTTGTGAGAATATCAAAATAATCTTTCACCTTGCTTATAAGTTTGTCGCCATCGACATACTCAAAATTAACCCTGTCAAGAAAAAGTTCAACTCTGTCAACTGGTTGACGCATCATATCAAAGGAGAGACGGGCTGATGCCTCTCTGTTACTGTTGACCCAGTCGATAGCTTCTCTGAGTTCTTCAAGCAGAATGTCAGTAAGCACAGGATTTTTTCTTACAAACTCTCCCTTTAGTACAATTCCGGCATTTGGAAAACTTCCAAATCCTTTATTATATCTGTTCCAGATTTCGTTGTAGGATATTTCAGATATCTCTTCACCCCTGTCTTTCATTATTTTAACGGCATAACTTGCTTCCGGCTCTCTAAGTATAACAGTATCGGCGTGGCCTGTTACAAAATCAGAATATATCTTCTCAGGTCTGCCAAAAGGTTGACCGTAAACGAAATTAAAATCATCTGGATTGAGGCCGGCTGCCTTTATCAGGTATTTGGTAATTTTAGCAGGAGGGGCCTCTTCAAACAATGGGGTGTGAATTGTTTTTCCGATAAGATCCTCAAAACCTTTAGCCTTATATCCTCTGGTTAATATTACAAAGTTATCCCAAACAAACAGAGAAGGGATCTTTATGTCACTATTGATCAGTTTAGCAGATGTAATAAGCGCTGAGAAACTGATATCGGCTTTTCCGTTAGCTATCCATGCAAGATGTTTTTCAGTCTCTTCCCACACTTTTAACTCCTTAATACTAATTGATTTGCTTATTTTCTCAGACTGTAATAATCTCATAATAACCGGATAAGCCACTGGAGTAGCTGATTGAATCACAACATCCGGTTTGCTTCCATTATCAGAAGAATCACCTTTAAGAGATTTTTTCTTATGAAAGTAGATCCAGACTTCATCCTCCTGTTTATAATCTGTAAGGTGGTCAAACCCCATTTCAGAAAGCATATTTATCATTGGGGTGGGTTCAAATCGCTGGATAAGGATAAATCCTGAATCTTCACGGGTCTCATATGATTTTTTTATAATAATGTCAAACGGATCAGATGTCATCGTTCTTACGTCAAGTATCTCATAGTGTTCTTTCCTCTCTTCCCAGTTAGTTTCTATAGCATTTTCAGGATTATATACAGAGACACGATAGTCCCTGCTTTTTTCGATGTTAAAACTAAACCCCAGGCCTTTAACAACTTTAAGCAGTTCGGTTGGGTTCTCAACAGAAATTACTACAAGATTTTCCTGTGGATTGAGCCTTGAAATTTTTTCGATCAGATCGGACATACTGTCATTATTATAAATGTACCGTTCTGAATTCTCTTTCCATGTTATTTCTACTCCGGCAATTGTCTCTTCAATTATTTTTGACTGGATACATTCAGGCATCTTTTCAAGTAGTTTTTCTTCAGTTCCAAGATGTTTGTTTATAGCATGCAGTATCTCACAGATAGAGACGCCCGTAACTTTTGCAGCATCTTTGAATGACGCAAACCGGGCAAGGGTCCTATAGAGTGTCGGATTTTGCATCTTCCTGAATTTAGGTGAGAGATGAACAAGAACATCTTTTAACTCCGGAAAAGAGTCAAGCGTCTCTTTGATATTTGAATCGGCCAGAACCGGACTAATGTTATTCTGGTTCTCAGATGCACTATGTGATATAGCATCTACAGGACATACCTCCATTGCTGTCTGGCACTCTGCTTCCTCTTTATTGTTATCAGGCTGTTTTTTCAGGTAGGCCATATTGTTGTCGTTGATCTCGAAATTGCTTCCTGCCACCTCCACGCAAGCACTACAGGCAATGCACTCATCACTAACAATATATCTGTTTGTTTTCATTTTTTTAATTTTGATTAGAAAAATCATAGAGACAGAAAAGTACTTAAAATACCTAAAGTATTGATATTATGTAACTATTCAGTGTCTTGTGTTTGAAATGGTTAATTTTATTATTCTTTGCATCTTTAAGTCGGCAGTCAGCAATCTGAAGATAAGGCTATATACACTTTTCAGTCCCAATTTATCGGGAATATGATTAAGCAATCGTCTGATTTCTTCAGATCGTTTATTAAAATCATCAAACCTTTTTTTATATACAGTTAAGTTCCTAAATTCAATTTCCATTGTGTTTTAATTGTTTGATTGTTATTTGCTTTTTTGCCGATTGTGGACTGCCGACTGATTAGTTACGATATTATAAAGATAATATAATCGGATAAAAAAAGCAGATATGATAATGTATCATACCTGCTTTCTGCTTAATAACTAAAATTAAATCTATATCATATTCCGTATCTGTTACAGAATGACATATTATTCAGGTAGTATCTCTTTTGTTTTCAGTTTTGAAGGTGTAAATATTCCCAACACTCCTTTAAATCCGACACTCATTACGATATTGTAGAAAAATGCAAGGAACCCAATCAGCAACAGAGCGCCACATATTCCGGCAAGTATCATATAAAGACTGTATTCACCATCAAAATAGAGAGTCCGGCGAAGCATTCCTTTCAGACCGGCCATTCCCATAAAGGCACCCATACCGATACCTCCCAGCAGGTGAGTCCAGAAATGAAGGTTAACCAGTTTCTGGCTATAGATCTTTGCTCCGTTGGTTACGATCGGGAACAGGATATAGACAGCTGCATAGAGGGTCATGGTAAGACCGATAAGGATAGCTACGTGTACATGAGGACCAATAATCCACTGTGTGTTATGAAGAATCCTGTTAAGGCCAACATCGGCTTGCATAATTCCTGCCGGAACAGCAAGGGCAAAACCAAGCAGACCTCCAAGGAGGAATTTCAATGGATTTGTCATTTTCAATGGTCTGGCACTCCAGAGTGTTACCAATACAATAAAGAAAGCCAGTCCCTGTGTAATTAGCTCGAAAGCAGTTACAAATTCACCCGACAGAATCTTCAACCATCCCGGTTGTGACTGATCGGCAAGCAGGTGGTGTGACCAGACGGTCCATGAAACAACAAGTTCAACAAGAAGTGCAGCCCGTGCAATATTCTGCATAAATAGTTTCTTGCCGGTTAACATCATTGCTAACAGGTACCAGGTACCTGCCACAAAAATCAGTACAAGTCCGTCTGCAATAAGATCGAGTCCCCACCAGAACCAGTTCTTATAGAGTAAAGCATCAACTGCAGTGTGACTCAGGTCCTTTCCAAAAATTGCAGCCACCATAAATACAAGTATAAGAATACCTGTAAAGAGAATAATAAGAGTATTTAGTGCCATATCAACGGTACCTCTTGCGATAGCTGCAACAGGCAGTGATACCAGGTGTTCTTTTTTCTCTTTCCTGAAGAGATTTTTGAAGCCGCTCAGGCCAACTGCAGATTTGAACAGTTTGCCGGCAGGTTGTTTATCCCACCCTTCGGGAGTATAGGTTATAGTCTTAAAGATATTGATCACAAAAAATCCGGCTCCTACCATTACCAGGGCAAGGCCCAGGATAAAAATTGCACCACCGACCGGACTAAATTGTGTAAAGTCAGCAGGCAGGGGCCAATAGAGTGTGTATAAAGGTGCATAATGAGATACAAAGCCTGCAGACCAGAAAACAAATGTTCCTACTGCAATCATTATAAAGGACCAGTTTGCGAGGTTAACACTCCAGATAGGTTTTTTCATAAGGTATGGAACAAGAAACAGAAAGGCTCCTATTACAATCGAATAGGTTGAACCGAATATTCCAACCAGCGGATGTGCCGTTAAAATTGCAAAGAATTGATTTTCAGAAATTAATGAGAAGGGTTCTATTTCATACATTCGCATAAGCATCCCTTCGATAACTGCAAAACCGTAATATACCAGCCCTATCACAATAAATCGCAGGGTTATCTTTTGCATCCGTGTGAGTGAGCCGGGTTTGAACAAGCTCTGTTCACCATCCATAAATGTTTTAATAAAGGTCATAGTGTTATGTTTTAAGTTTTGTTTTGAATCGGTTATTTACAGAGAACTAGTGGTCAAGCACTACTACTACATCCTTTACAATCATAGCAATTCCTTTCGGGCCGGAATACTCTGTAGATCGAATAGTATATACCCCAGGTTTGTTAAATTGCCACAGAATATCATTTCTGTGTCCGGGCACTACCTGCATCTGGAACATCATACTGTTATCCTGTCTGAATAGACCAAAACCATAGGTGAGGTCTTCAGAAGTTACATCAAACAAAACTTTATCGTGTATGTTTATCACCAATTTTTCTTCAGGTAAAATGAACTCATGATTTTTAACGGTAATGTTAAATGTTTTGTCTGCAGTGAGTTCGTGTCGCTTCAGGTCCATCTCTGCCCAGGGGATAGTATTATAAGTTACAATGTGTAACGATACTCCCAGAACAACAAGGAAGGCAACAAAGGTGTAAAAAAGTGCAGGCTTGATCTTACTTTTGCCTGCCCGCGTAACTCTCAGTGCAAACCATCCCATTAATAACAGGATGACAATACAGTAGATTGAATACGCCACTGTTTGTCCTACCAGGACGACATTTGAATCAACCATAAGATTTTTTTTATAGGTTTTGTGAATAAATTAAGTTTAATGATATATCGAGGTGTCATTTATTTAGAAAAAAAGTTTGATTTTTATTTTCTTTTGAATTCAGCAAGGGAAGTGTTTTTCAATATACTAATAATCTTATCTCTTGTTTCTATCCATGTTTCGTGCATAGCACATTCATTATCAAACGGACACTCCTTAAACCCCATTATACATGTATTAAACATCTCTAATCCTTCGATCGAGTCGATTATCTCTGCAAGATATATTTCATCAACCTTTTTGCCGAGTATAAATCCGCCTTCACGCCCTCTTGTCCCGATAATAAAACCGCTTTTTGAGAGGCTTGTAAGCAATTGGCGCAGGTATTGGTGAGGAATATCGAGTTCTTCATGCAGAAAATTTGCTGAACAAATCTTGTTTTCATGTTCTGCCATATAATACAGAACACTTATTGCATATGAGGTGGTTTTGCTAAAATTCATAAATGCGATGTAAAGGTAGCATATAAAATTATAATTAAAAAATCTTTTGTTAATTAGATAACAGAGATTGTAGTTTAGGGCATATGGCGTAAGGCATAGGGCATAGGGAATACCTTAACCGTTCGTTTTCTTATGGCATAATTATTGTACTTTTGGGAGCATTAACCTAACAAATTGCTGTCATCCGGATGAAAAAGGCTTTATTAGTACTGATTATATTAAGCACCGGGGGTTTTCTTTACGCTCAAAGGCACACAGTTTCCGGAACTCTGACTGATAAAGAGACAGGTGAGTTTCTGATTGGTGCATCGGTTTGGGATACCGAAACTTATAAAGGCACATCTACCAATAATTATGGATATTTCACTATTAAACCCGGTAATAATTCCGCCGACCTGAACTTTTCCTATATTGGTTATCAGACAAATACTATATCACTTAATGTAACCGGTGATACAATAATTAATGTGTCGCTTGTCCCGGTACTGGATCTCGGGGAAGTGACAGTTACAGGTAATGCTGCTACCGACAGGGTTATGAGCACGCAGATGGGTAAGATTGATATTCAGGTGTTAAACATGAAGCAGTTGCCGGTATTGATGGGTGAGACAGACCTGATAAAGGCTCTACAGCTACTACCAGGAGTCCAGTCAGGTATGGAGGGAACAAGTGGCCTGTATGTAAGGGGAGGCGGACCGGATCAGAACCTGATACTTCTGGATGGAGTGCCTGTATATAATGTTAATCACCTCTTTGGATTTTTCTCGGTTTTTAATACCGATGCCATACAGAATGTTACGCTGATAAAAGGTGGCTTCCCTGCACGGTATGGCGGACGTCTGTCATCTGTCCTTGATATCAGGATGAAAGAGGGAAATATGAACAGCTTTCATGGTGAGGGATCTGTCGGTTTAATATCATCAAAACTTACTCTTGAGGGTCCGATAAAAAAAGGAAAAACTTCATTTCTGATTTCCGGGCGCAGGACATATGCGGATATTTTATCAATGCCATTCCAGATTTACAAAAACAATAAAAAAACACGAGATGATTATGAAAGTCAGTTATTTATGGGATATTATTTCTATGACCTGAATGCCAAGATAAATCATAAATTCTCTGATAAAAGCAGGCTCTATTTTAGTATATATACCGGTCGGGACAAATTCTATATTAATGAATCATCTAAAGGGTATGTCGATCAGGCAAAAGAGAATTATATTGATGAAAGCTATAAGAACAGCCTTAACTGGGGGAACCTTACATCTGTTATACGTTGGAACCATTTTCTTGCAAATGATATTTTCAGTAACCTGTCACTGACAGTCTCCAATTATAAATTCGGAATGATGTCAGACGAGAAATCTGAGTCCTCTTACGAAGGAACTGATTATTTCTATCAGTCAACAATCAATTATAATTCCGGAATATTGGATTACGGATTTAAATATGATATTGATTTCAACCGTATTCCTGATCATTATATCAAACTTGGCATAGGAGATACATATCATATTTATAAGCCCGGTATTACTGTTACATATGCTGAAGACAGGAACAGTGTGCCGATTGATACTACATTCGGGAATAAGGATCTGACATCAAACGAGCTTTTTATTTATGGCGAGGATGACTTTAACCTTGGAGACCTGATAAAATTGAATCTTGGCATTCATTTCAGCAGTTTCAACACTTCAGGTACTGTTTATAACTCTTTTGAACCCAGATTGTCAGGAAGACTTAAGTTGAGCCCTGTTTCGAGTCTGAAAGTGTCATATGTAAAAATGACACAGTATATCCATCTTCTTACCAATAATACGATCGGACTCCCGACAGATCTATGGGTTCCTGCAACTGATATAGTTGAGCCCCAGCGTTCATGGCAGATATCAGCAGGCTATTCTACTCTGATATCAGATCAGTGGGAGTTATCTGTTGAAACATACTATAAAAGCATGACCGGCCTGATTGAGTACAAGGAGGGGGCAAGCTTTTTTAATGTGATGACCGATTGGTATGATAAGATTGAATCAGGCAAGGGCAGATCGGCAGGAATTGAACTGTTTATTCAGAAAACAGAGGGTAATACAACAGGGTGGATTGGATATACACTTTCAAAATCAACCAGGCAGTTTGAGCATATCAGCCAGGGGAAGGAGTACCCCTATAAGTATGATCAGAGACATGATATTTCAATTGTTGTTAATCATAAATTCAGCAAAAAGATAGACGTGGGCGCTACCTGGGTTTTCGGTTCAGGTACAGCACTTTCTATGGCAGGGAATAAATATATGCCGTTATCTGATATCGAAAGAATTCTCTATCCCAATTTTAAGATTGAGGAAGAATACGGGTATTACAATGATTATATTGAGAATAACGAGACAAGAAATTCATCCAGGATGCCTGCATATCACCGCATGGATATTGGAGTTAATTTCAGAAAAGAGAAACGTTGGGGGGAGAGAGTGATCAGTACAGGGGCCTATAATGTTTATAGCAGGTTAAATGCGTTCTATCTCTATATTGATGATAAATGGGATTATTATTCAGGTGAAAGGGAGAAGGCTCTGTACCAGGTGAGTTTGTTCCCGATCATTCCATACATAAGATACAGTTTCAGCTTTTAATATATTTAGTATGATAAGCAATTTAATTAAAATATATATTAAGATTATCGTAATCCTCCTCCTGGCTTCAGGATTTGTTGTACTTATCTCCTGCGAAAGGGAGCTGAAAGATTTTAACTTTTTGACTTCCGAACCAAAGCTGGTAGTAAACGGTTCTTTTATTGCTGACAGTATACTGATGGTACATGTTTCAGGGACTGTTCCGGTAATGGATAGTGAGGATTTTAATTATATTGATAATGCTGATCTGAGATTATATATGGATGATATTATGGTATCAACGGCAACTCATATTGATACCGGGTTTTATAGTTTTGATTTCATTCCGGCAGTTAATGATCAGTACAGGTTATATGTTTCAGCGCCAGGTTATCCCGATACTGAAACAGGTATAAGTATGCCCGGCAGACCGGAAATTATTTCTGTTGGGTTTAACGGACAGGTAGAAGAAGGGTTGAAAATTGGTATAAGAATAAAAGACCATCCTGATCCAGGGAATTGGTATGGAATAACTATTAAGGCGCTTTCGGGATGGTTTGTAATGAATGATATGGGAGAAATTACCGATACGATTGTAAGCGGATATGAACCTTGTTATATCTTTAGTGAAGATATCAATGTGACAGCGGAAATAACAAACTATCATCTTTCAACAGAAACCTACTGGGATGAGTATTTAGTTGGAACAACACTGGTTGTTGAGGATAAACTGATTAACGGAAGTGAACATAATATTGAGGTAATCACTTTAGATGTTTTCTTTTCGATATACAATAATAAACCGTTATACGTTTACCTCGAATCTTATGACGAATCGTATATGAAATTTCTCTATTCAATGGATTTGTACCAGCGTAGCAACGATAATCCTATTGCAGAAAAGGTAAGTGTTTACAGTAATGTTTCCGGCGGACTTGGCGTGGTTTATGGCAAATCTGTGGCAATCGACAGTATCCTGATTTCTCCCCAAATGATATACTGGGATCAGGATTGATTAATGCTTTTTAATCTTTATATCCATCTGGTTACCGCCTCCAAACTTGTTTAACCTGTATTTAAACGAGAGCATTACATATCGGCCAATAATATTTGACTGACGTTCGCGAAGATAATTCATCTCACTTGTCCTGCTGATACCGGTATTTCTGTTCAACAGGTCAAAACCGCTAAGAGTGAGTGCCGCCCGATTGTTTTTCATAAAGAAGTAACTGATATCTGATCCAATAAGAGGAATTATCAGTGATTCGTCAAAACTCTGTTCGTTATAATTAGTTACATCTGCTGTTACTTTAAAGTCGAATTTTTTGTTTGGGGTATATCTTATTTCACCAAACCAGGAGATATCGTAGTAAACATTGTTCAGTGACTCCTGGATTGAATACCTGGCATCGGTTATGGTTAATCCTGCTCCTATATTAACATCCCACTTCTCCTTTTTCCTGTTGTCAAAAGTCAGTGATAAACGGTGACTCAGATTTGTAATCTCATTTTCAATTCCATCAACAATATTTATGCCTCTGTTATAACCTTCTCTGATATTGATGTTGGTTTTAATTCCGAGTGGACGAATAGGAGTTGAGAAATCAACACCTCCGTTTACAGAGAAATCCGAATCAACATTTACAAGCCTGATAATTTGTTCAAGCTGATCAGAAATAGTCTGTTCATAGTTTATCTTGTCAATTGTATAGGACATGTTGAAGCTGGTAAACATCGTTGTAAATGAAAACTGGTCAAAAATCCACCAGTTTGCAGAAACAGAGTGAATAAATTCCGGGTCGAGATCTCTGTTCCCATAAAAGAGGGAGAGACTGTTAAAATTGTTTACTACCGGTAACAGTTGATTTGCAGATGGAGTGTTTACCCGCGATGAATATTTGAACATTAATCTTCTGCCTGTTTTATATTCGTATTCCCATGACAGCCTGGGCTGAAAAAATCTGTAATTTTTGTCAACAGGATCATCTTCCCACAGTATAGTGGTGAATTTTCCAATATTATATTCCAGGCCCATTGTGAGAGTGGATTTTTCACCGTTTCGCCTAAGCGATATGCCGGGTCTGATTCCTCTGTCAGTTTTATCAAATTCGGGACTCAATGTATCGATAATGATATCAGTGTCAGGTGGATTTCCCTGTTTTCGTACCAGGCTCTCATCACTATCCGAGACATTTATTGAAAGGTCCATAAAGAATTTGTCAATTATCTTCTGAGTAAACGATAAAGCACCACCATATCTCATAGATTTTATTCCATTATTCTGGAATTGATTAACCGATTCGGAAAAATCGGGATCATAGAAATTGGTATTATTCTCAAATAATGTTTCTGAATTGCTTGACGAAAATGAGCTGTTCCCCGAAATTTTGAAAATTGTTTTACCCTCATTTATTCTTTTCATATATGTTCCGCTAATATTACCTGAGAGTCTGTCTGACAGATCAGAGCTGGTTCTTGTCATTTCATTTACCAACAATTCATTCAGGTAACTACTTGTTGTCGAGGTTAATGGAATATAACCGGTATTAAAGGATACCCCGCCGTTAACAATGATATTATTTGTTTTCCTGAAAAGGTAGCGGGTTCCGAAATTTATACTATGTGATGTATCTCTTTGTATCTGATTGGTACTTTCGTCCTGAAAGAATGAATCTGTTTCCCTGTAACTGGTGGTTTTTGTCTGCTCCTCCAACTCCCTCTTTGATCCGTTTCCAAGGTAACTGATAAAAAATCTCTGGTTTTTGGATCTGGAGTGTGAATAGTTAAACCCTCCTGCTCCTGTAGATGAATATCCGGTAATAGTTTCTCCAAAATTTATTGGGAAACCGCCTCCTCCTAATGTCATACCACCACCTCCATGTGAGAATTTAGCTATACCACCGGTAAAACTAAGGTAGTCACTTATAGAGAATCCGAACTTGTTTACATTGTTGATCATTCCCAGTGCAGCTATCTGATTCTTATCTGAGAAGTTATACACTTTAGCATTTGCCTGGTAGTGACTTCCGCTACCACCTCCTGCCATTAATTCACCAAACACACCATCTTTTTTGTCTTCATCCAGAACCAGGTTAAGGGTCTGGTTTCTTTCTCCGTCATCGATCCCGGTGAATTCGGCTTCCTCCGTTTTTTTATTATAGAGCTGTACCTTATCGAGCGCATCGGCAGGCAGGTTTTTAGTTGCCACTTTGGGGTCGTTGCCAAAAAATTCCTTACCATCAACAAGAACAGTATTAACATCCTCCCCAAGGGCCTTGATATTACCTGCCCTGTCGACCTCAACACCCGGTAATTTTTTTAGCAGGTCTTCTACAACTGCATCAGGGGTTACCTTAAATGCCTTGGCATCAAACTCGATAGTGTCTCTTTTTATCCTCAGGGGAACCCGTTCACCGGTCACAGTTACTTCGTCGAGGCTAACGGGCCTGGGGCTCATGGGAATATAACCGAGATCTCCTCTGTTTTCAACGGGGAATGAAATATTGTTATAAATGGTCTGGTAGCCAATAAATGCTATCTGCATAAGATAATTGCCCTGTTTGATATTCTTTATCTCAAATTGTCCCGAGCTGTTACTGATACCAAAATATTGCATTGTTGAATCAGCAGGATTAAGAAGAACGACTGTAGAAGAGGTAAGGGGTTCGCCATTCTCATCGATAATATTACCGTTAATTGAATTTGTCTGGGCAAAAGTGACTGAAGATATCAGAAGAAAAAACAGAACTTTAACTGTCCGCATAGTTTATTTTTTAATCCTGATAATAACATTTGTACCTCCGGTGGCTCCTCTGTTTTCAACACCCATCTCTTCCATTTTGTCGGCGACTATTTTTTCGAACTCATCTTTAGTAACTTTTTTACCCTCTTTTGGGCGTTTAAAATTCCCTTTGTCCGGAGGGTTGAGGTCAATAGATTGTGCAGTTATCATTTGCTTTCCATCAGCGATGTTAACCTCCATCACCATTCCCGGAAGATTACAATATTTTGATGGTCCTCCCGGTACAGGCAGAGAAGAGGCAAACCAAACCTTAGTGACAACGCCGGCGGTATCGCTGGTTGTTGCCTCCATACATGGATAGTCGAGGATCATCTTCTGGTTCCCTGTTATTTTCCAGTCGGTTTTCTGAATTTCACCGGTAATGAGAAACATCCGGGTCATAAATTCTCTTTGTTCTATTATTTCTTTATTAACCAGATCGGTAAACACCTTATTGTCAGGTTCTGACATTTTGATCTGGATATTGCTTCCGGCATGGGCAAATCCTGACATTACGGGAGCTTCATCGCTGCTCTTTTTTTCATAAAGTGTAGCTTCCGGGCTGAAAAGCAGAACTTTTGATGAGCGACGTTCCTTAGGCATGTCTTTCATCATATGGGCCATTTCTCCCTCTAGGTTGATCTCAATTTTCATCACGTCCTCATATACAATTGTACCTGATTGTCCGTTTATTTCAGACAAGTTTAAGAGAACTACTGTAAAAAACAGGATTGCTGATTTTTTCATTGCTTATAGATTTATTTATTCGAATCAAAAGTATAAAGATATGCACATATAAAAAGTTAACATTTTGTAAAATAAGGTTAATAAAGGTTAATGAATATTGGCAGGCTTAGCCTTCATACTATATTTGCACTATACTATCATGAAATATCCTGCCAGACATATCAGAATTGCCATGCTGATGGTAATTAGTCAGGTGCTTTTAACCGGGTTTTCACTCTACTGGCTGAACGGCCAGTATAAGGAGCAGAAGAAGTTTTTATGGAGTCAACTGACTCAACACTATAAGGAGTCTCAGCAGGTGGTTATAGATTCAATGCTGGTTAAACACTATATAACTCCCGCTTTAGGAGATTCAACATATCAGTTTTTTAAATTCAGCAGGGAAGCAGGTACTATGATGATGGCTGATTCATTCAGGATAGTAACAGGGAATGATAGTATCAAGCCTGATGATAAGGGCAGCAAAACTGTTGTGACAATCAGGATGTCATCCGATAATGATTCTACCGATACACTTGAAGCATCACAACTCAGGAAACTTGATAAAGAGATGCTGCTTCGAAGCGTTAAACTGATTGTTCAGCATGTAGACGATAACAGTAGTACACCTACAGGAGCTGTTCATGGATTTGAGAAAGAGATGGATAGTGTTCTCTTTATGTCAGATTTTGAAGAGCGGCTGAGGAGT
>JAUVKT010000042.1 GCA_030596125.1 Bacteroidales bacterium
TTTTCTTTTTCTCTTTACTCCTTACTCCCTACTCTTTACTCCATTGTTTACCACATCTTCGATTTTTTATTAGAATAATTTTTTTTTTACTAAATTTGTTTAGAATGTAACAAAACTATCTTAACCGTTTTTCTAACCTAACCTGAATTGAATTATGAATGTCTATCTCAAGCATAACGGGTATGTCCTGCTTATAGCTGTTTTTGCCTTCCTGATAGTGAGTTGCAAAAACAGGGCGCCACAGTTGTTACACAATCAAAAAGCTGATACAGTTCAAATAGATCATGGTACTAAACTGCAACTGGATCTTAGATTTATTGATGACAAGGATAAGCTGGCAATTGTCACTGTCACATTTTTAGGCAAAGAGTTGTATAGTGGCAACGATACAATATTCATGTTCGATGTTAATAGCGGAGAGCTTGAGGCGGGGTTATATAATATTGATATGTTTGCTTCGGATGATGATGAAAATCAGGCGACAAAAACCATTGTTGTGGACGTTAAAGGTATCCGGCCTGTGCTTGGACCACTAATGGTTGAAAACGTAAGGGCTACCAGTGCGCTGATTAATTACGAAATTAAGAGCAGGGGAGGAATGGTTCTGGGCCAGAAAGGAGTAATTTATTCGTCAAAGGGAGAACCCGATATAAACAGCAATAAAATAATTATCGGTTTTGATGCTGGTAATGTAAATGAGGCTGTTGAGGGATTCCCTCGTAAATCACATTTGTATGTAAAAGGGTTTGCAGCAAACAGTCGTGGCGTGACTCTTACAAATACCGTTGAAATAAATACATTATCAGGAATCCCAAGGGTGATTACAAAAGAGGTGGATGATATACATTCAGTACAGGTGCTTGCATCTGGACATCTTGTTACAGATGGTGGTGCTGACCTGATTAAATATGGAATCTGTTATGGCACATCACCTGATCCGACTGTAAAAGACAATGTGAGTAGAGTACAGGGAAAAAATGCATTCTCAGTATATCTCAAAAACCTGACACAATTCACTAAATATTATTACAGAGCATTTGCTGTTAACAGGTATGCTACCGTTTATGGTGATCTGTTACAATTTGAAACAACAGGCCCTCCAACGGTATTGACAGGCGATCATGGAAGGATTATGGTTGATGCAATATTTATGAATATTGATGTTACAGATGATGGCGGACATCCGGTCTCTGAAGCCGGGGTTTGCTACAGTATGATGAAATCCCCAACCATTGATAGCAATACTTTTAAGCTTGGAGAAGGTGTTGGTAAGTTTTCCGGGAACATTGAGAATCTTGATCCCGGAGCAAAATATTATCTCAGGGCTTATGCTATTAACAGCGAGGGCGTTAATTTTGGAGAAGAGTTAATCCTGTTTACCAAGATAGGCATACCTGAGGTTAAAACCGGATCGGTTACTGATATTGATTATTCATCTGCAAAGGTAACAGGGGTTATTCCTGATGATGGAGGTTTGGATGTAACGGAGCGGGGTATTGTCTGGGATACTATTTCAAGCCCAACCAAGAAGGGAAATTATATAACCGTTGATGGATCTGAATATACTTTTTCGGCTGTTATCACAGGTCTTATTACCGGAGAAACATATTATACCCGGGCATATGCCGAAAATGAGAAGGGTATTGTTTATGCTGACCCTGTTGAATTTATACCTTATATTGATATTGATCTCGCAGAAGTTAAAAGAGGAACTTTTTCCATGGGTAGTGATAAGGGAGATAAGACTGAGAAACCTGTACATCAGGTGACTCTTGATAATTACAGTATAAGCCGTTATGAAATATCAAACCGTGAGTTTGCATCTTTTCTTAATTCAATGGCAGATAATATAACAATGGCCGGTGACGGAGATATAGTTTCAGTTAGCGGATATCCCGTTTATCACCTTAAAGTGTATGGTGAAGATTATAATATTTCCGGATTTAAGGTTCATATATCCTTCGATGGTGAGAAATTTATTGTAGCAGATG
Organism: Bacteroidales bacterium; assembly: GCA_030596125.1. Lineage (GTDB taxonomy): Bacteria > Bacteroidota > Bacteroidia > Bacteroidales > VadinHA17 > JAUVKT01. Next base: position 1,992 of record JAUVKT010000042.1, read on the forward strand.
ACTGTAATGATTTTCCTGCTATTCTTGTTAGCTGGGAAGGGGCCAGGATGTTTTGTGAGTGGGCAGGTGGCAGATTACCCACCGAGGCTGAATGGGAATTTGCCGCAAAAGGTGGAAAAAACAGCAGTAATGATTATCCGGGAAGTAATAACCTGGACGAGGTAGGATGGTATGCCAGGAACAGCAGGGATGCTGATTGTCCGCTTATGGATAATGGCAGAGGCCTTAATAAATCGGGTAAAATGAAACCTAATAGCCTTGGAATTTATGATATGGCAGGAAATGCAAGTGAGTGGTGCCATGACCTTTACAATAGTACCTATTACGGAGAATCACCGGTTGAGAATCCAATGGGAAGTGAAAAAGGTATAAGTCGTGTTATAAGAGGTGGCAGTTGGGCAGACAGGGATAACGATTGCAAAGTTTACAGAAGGGTGAAGAGCTTTGATTCAAACCGGGGATACGATAATATCAGTTTCAGGCTGGTAAGGTAGGAGGGGAAGGCGTAAGGCGTAGGGCATAAGGCAATGTGACTAAAGTTAAAAGTGACTAAAGTGACTAAAGTTTGAAGACTGAGGACTGAGGACTGCCGACTGCCGACTGCCGACTGCCGACTGCCGACTGCCGACTGCCGACTGCCGACTGCCGACTGCCGACTGAGGACTGTTTAATCCTCTCCCTTTGCTTCTTCCCATATTAGGTCCATTTCAGCAAGGGAGAGTTCATGCAGCGATTTTCCCTGCATAATGGTTTTTTTTTCGAGGTAATTAAATCTTTTTATAAATTTACGGTTGGTCCTTTCCAGGGCTGATTCGGGATCAACACCATACAGCCGTGCTGCGTTTATCAGTGAAAAGAACAGGTCTCCGAATTCTAACTCAATTTTTTTACTGTCGTTATTCTTTATCTCTTCTGTTAGTTCATGGAGTTCTTCTCTTACTTTATCCCATACCTGCTCCTTTTCATCCCAGTCAAAACCAACTCCACGGACTTTTTCCTGTACCCTGTTAGCTTTTACCAGTGCGGGCAGAGAGCCAGGTACGCCTGAAAGAACTTGTTTGTAACTGCCACCCTCCTTTTGTTTTAGCTTTTCCCAGTTATCTTCAACCTCTCGTGCATCTGCTACCTTAGTGTCACTAAAAACATGAGGATGACGATATATCAGTTTCTTGTTAATTCCTTTAATTACATCTGTAATATCAAATGCCCCTTTTTCAGATCCGATTTTGGCGTAGAATACAATATGAAGTAGCAGATCACCCAACTCTTTACAGATACCATTATTGTCATCATCAAGTATGGCATCAGCCAGTTCGTATGTCTCTTCAATAGTTAGTTTTCGCAATGTTTCATTGGTCTGCATTATATCCCACGGACAACTAACTCTTAATTGATCCATAATATCAAGAAGCTCAGAGAACGCCTCTAATCTTAAATCTTTATTCATCTTTTGTTAATTAAAAAAGTGTCCCCGGTTTTTTTTTGTTTCCAGGTGTAGCTACTCTTATTGTATCTCCGACCTGTAAACTAAGAAGTTGAGCCACATTAGCACCATTAATTCCCACCTCCAGCAGATTAAGCGAGTTGAAGGTCGCTATCAGATCGCTGATCCCTTCACTTGTATAAGATGTGCTGATCTTTTCAATAAGATTTTTGTTTGATCTGATGGCGATGTTAAATTTTTTTTTCGAAAAAACACGATTAAAAAGATCTCTTGTGATATTCGAGATGACATTGCCATAAGAGTCAACAAAAATGATACTACCTGTAATTGATTTATCCTCAAGAGTTGCTCTTAAAGGTACTTTTTCGTTTATTTCATCAACTGATTCTCCAATCCCTGAAAGATCATCTCCATTGAAAACTGCTGCTGCGGCCAATGCAAAAGCGCCGGTTTCATCAAAATGATCATCCTCAGGGAGATTTAGCCTGATAACTGACTCTGGTTCAGAATTCAGAATTAAATGGAATATTCCATTGTCAGCGCCAATAAAATAGTGTCCATGTGCTTTTACAAGCAGATGTGGATGACTTTCATGGTATTCAGATTGAACACAAACAATGTGAATTGAACCTTCCGGATAATGGTGAAATGTATTTCTGATGACAAAGGCTGCATGTTGAAGATTAAAAGCCGGAATGCCATTTGCATTATCAACAATAACAGCTCCTTTACAGGCCCTCATTAACTTACCTTTAAGCACTCCGTTGTAATAATCAAATCCCTGCCATTCGGTGGTAAGCGTAATTATAGACATCCTGAAATTCTTCTATGAAAGTTGATCTTCTTGTAAAAAAATAGTTTTACTTTGTATCTGTCAAACCTAAGGTTTTTTTTTGAGAAAACACAGGTATTTATTTCTAAAAAGAGAGCTCTGTAAATGGTTGAAAAAGTAATTACTCTCGAACAAATTGATCCGAAAGTATTTTTTGGGGTTAATAACATATTTATAGATATTATCAGGAATCATTTTACAAAATTGAAAATAATTGCCAGGGATAATGTGATAAAATGTATTGGTGAAGAGGAGGAGGTTGATCTTTTTTTAGTAAAAATTGAAGAACTAATAAACTGGATCATTAAACATAATAACCTGAAAGAGGATGATCTTGTAAGGTTTCTCTCATCTCCCGGACACAGGGAGGCAGCATCGGGGGGTGGATTTGATGAGACAATAGTTTTCAATATTTCAGGCAAGCCTGTAACTGCCCGTACTATTAACCAGTTTCATCTCGTTGAAGCTTATAAAACAAATGACTTGCTGATAGCGGTAGGTCCGGCAGGAACAGGTAAAACATACACATCAATCGCCCTTGCGGTGAGAGCTCTGAAGAATAAGGAAGTGCGAAAGATAATACTTACCCGTCCTGCAGTTGAAGCAGGTGAGAGATTGGGTTTTCTTCCCGGTGATATTAAGGAAAAACTCGATCCATATCTGCAACCGCTCTATGATGCATTGCAGGATATGATAAATTATAAAAAGCTTGAATTCTGGCTTGAAGACGGGACTATACAAATTGCTCCACTGGCATTTATGAGAGGCCGTACACTCGAGGATGCATTTGTTATTCTTGATGAGGCACAAAATGCAACTGTAAACCAGTTAAAGATGTTCCTTACCAGGATGGGTAACAGGTCTAAATTTATTTTAACCGGAGATATTACTCAGATTGATCTTCCTAACAGGGGGAGTTCGGGATTGGTAAAAGCCATTCAGTTCCTGAGTGGAATTGAGGGTATTTCTATTATTGAATTTGATGAGAATGATATCGTAAGACATAAGCTTGTAAGAGATATTGTAAGAGCGTATGATATTGCAGAGAAAAAAGTATTTGAGAAAGAGAGTGATTCTGATCCTGTTGTCTCAAAATAGCAGCCGGCAGGTTTATTTATTTAATAAGGTTAATTAGTATGTTTAAAACGATCGTAAAAACAGATTTCATGTTTCCCGGACAGGAAGATGTGTATCATGGAAAGGTCAGAGAGGTTTACAGTATTGGTAGTGATCATCTTCTAATGGTTGTATCAGACAGGATCTCAGCTTTTGATGTGGTATTGCCGCGTGGAATCCCTTATAAAGGACAAGTACTGAATCAGATAGCTGAAAAGTCCCTGGATGCCACAAGGGATATTGTTCCGAACTGGAAACTTTCATCTCCTGATCCCAATGTTACATTTGGTTACCGGTGTAATCCGTATCCTGTTGAGATGATTGTACGTGCCTATCTTACAGGAAGTTCCTGGAGAACTTATAAGTCGGGCAAAAGGGTGATTTGTGGTATCTCTATACCGGAAGGAATGAAAGAGCATCAAAGGTTTGAAAAGCCTATCCTGACACCAACTACCAAAGCTGAACAGGGATTGCATGATGAAGATATTTCAAGGGAGGAGATTTTAAGGCAGAAGCTTGTTCCCGAAGATGAATATGCCCTTATTGAAAAGTATTCAATGGAATTATTTGAGCGGGGTGCTGCAATTGCAGATGAACACGGACTTATCCTGGTTGATACAAAATATGAATTCGGTCATAGAGATGGGACGGTATTTCTGATTGATGAGATTCATACACCAGACTCTTCCCGATATTTTTATTCTGATGAATACCAGGAAAGATTCGATAAAGGAGAGCAACAAAAACAATTATCAAAGGAGTTTGTGAGAGAATGGCTAATGGCCAATGATTTTAAAGGGGAAAAGGGGAAGCAGGTTCCTGACATACCAGATAGTTTTGTAACTGAAGTTTCTGAGAGGTATATCGAATTATTTGAAAATATAACCGGTGAAAAATTTGTAAAAGCCGATATCTCTGATGTTGACTCGAGAATTAATAATAACGTTACTGCATATTTGAAAGATCTTGGGTACTAGCAAGGAACCTGGAGTCAGGGGCATAGAAGCATTCACCTTTCGTCTTATGCCGTTCGTCGTTCGTCGTTCGTCTCTATAAAGAACCTGTTGGAAAAAATAATAAAAAATGACAATTATGGTTGGTTACCACATTTATTTTTAAAATATTGAGGATTCTTTTAAAATTAAGACCGACACAAACTGAAAAACATGAATAAAATCGTTGAAAAAGAATTACTTAGCAACAATGTTGTAAAACTTGTAATTGATGCACCCCGTATTGCAGCCAAAAGAAAGGCCGGGCATTTTGTGATTGTGAAAATTGATGAAAAGGGTGAAAGAATTCCTCTGACAATAGCCGATGGTGATATTAAAAAGGGGACTATCACACTTATTATTCAACAAGTGGGTGTTACATCCCATAAACTGATGATGATGGAGGCAGGTGATACTATTATGGATATGGTTGGTCCGCTCGGTCATGCTACTGAAATTGAAAAAGTGGGTACAGTACTATGTGCCGGAGGGGGGGTAGGTATTGCACCTATGCTTCCAATTGCGCGTGCATTTCAGGAGGCCGGTAACAGAGTTATTTGCGTTTTGGCGGCTCGTAATAAGGAGCTGCTAATCCTGGAGGAGGAGGTAAGAATGTGTTCTGATGAAGTGATAATAATGACCGATGATGGTTCCTATGGGAAACAGGGTCTTGTTACTCATGGGATGGAAGAGGTACTTGACCGCGAAAAAGTTAATTTTGCGGTTACTATTGGTCCGGCTATTATGATGAAATATGCTGCCCTTACAACCAAAAAGTATAATGTGCCTACAATTGCCAGTCTGAATACGATTATGGTTGATGGGACCGGGATGTGTGGTGCATGCCGGGTCACTGTAGATGGTAAGACCATGTTTGTTTGTGTTGATGGTCCTGAATTTGATGCCCATAAGATCGATTATGATGAGATGATCATGAGGCTCGGAGCATATGAGGTTGAAGAGAGAGCCGCATATGAAAGATTTATGAAGAAAACTAAGGTATGAGTCCACTCCGAAAAGTTATAAAAATGAAATTAGCCACAGATTCACAGATTTATATAAAAATTAAATCAGTGATAATCAGTGTAATCTGTGGCAGCTTTGTTTCAAGGTTTCAAATAATTGTATTTTCGGAGTGGACTCAAGGTATAAATTATTCAAATCTAAAATAGGTAATTCAAGAAAAGTAAATAACCTGAACCACAATATAATGGAAGAACGGAAGGATTTTTTAAAAGAGGAGCGACAGCAGGAATGGAGATCTGAACTCAGAAAAAGCATAAAAGCCAAAGAGCGGACCGATATTCCAAGGGTTAAAATGCTTGAGCAGGATCCTTTTGAAAGAGCAAAGAACAGTGCTGAGGTAAATCAGGGACTAACAGAAGATATGGCATTTAAGGAGGCCAGGAGGTGTCTCGATTGTGCTGATCCAACATGTATTTCAGGCTGCCCTGTGGGGATTAATATTCCCAAATTTATTAAAAGAATAGAATCCGGAGATATTCTTGAGGCAGCAAAAGTACTTAAAGAGACAAATGCTCTTCCTGCTGTTTGCGGACGTGTTTGTCCGCAGGAAGTGCAATGTGAGATAAATTGTTTTTATGTACAAAAGCTTAAAAAGGATCCTGTAGCTATAGGCTTTCTCGAACGTTTTGCAGCCGATTATGAACGTAACAGTGGTAAAATGTCTGTGCCGGAAGTGTTGGAAAGGAATGGTGTTAAGGTGGGAATTATCGGGTCAGGTCCTTCTGGTCTGGCCGTTGCAGGTGATATGATTAAATGGGGATATGATGTAACTGTTTTTGAAGCGTTGCATGAGATAGGTGGAGTTTTAAAGTATGGTATCCCTGAGTTCAGGCTTCCAAATGAAGTTGTTGATGTGGAGATAGATAACCTGAGGAAGATGGGTGTTAAGTTTGAGATCAATTTTATTGTTGGAAAAACTGCAACTGTTGATGACCTTAAAGCCGATGGTTTTGAAGTATTCTTTGTTGGTAGTGGTGCCGGTCTACCAAACTTTATGAATATTCCGGGCGAAAATTACACCGGGATATTTTCATCGAATGAATATCTTACCAGGGTGAATCTTATGAATGCTGCTGACGAAGAGTATGATACACCTGTTTTTAGTGGTAAAAAGGTTGCTGTAATAGGAGGAGGTAATACGGCAATGGACTCAGTCAGAACATCCAAACGGCTTGGTGCTGATAACTCAATGATAATATACAGAAGGTCAATTGAAGAGATGCCGGCAAGAGTTGAAGAGGTGCATCATGCACAGGAAGAGGGGATTGAATTTATGAACCTGAATAGTCCTCTCGAGTATTTTGCTGATGATAAAGGGCGGGTCAGGAGTATGAAGTTGCAGAAAATGAGATTGGGTGAACCCGATAGTTCAGGCAGAAGGAGACCTATACCTATAGAGGGTTCAGAATATATGGTTGATGTTGATACGGTAATAGTCGCAATAGGCGTTTCGCCTAATCCTCTTATACCCAGCAGTATGCCTGAATTGAAAATGTCTGACTGGGGTACTATAATAGTAAACAAGGAGACCATGGAATCATCTATCCCCGGTGTTTTTGCCGGTGGCGATATTGTCAGGGGTGGGGCTACAGTTATACTAGCTATGGGTGATGGCAGAAAAGCTGCAGCAGGAATGCACGAGTACCTTAAGAAAAATGTATTAAAAAAATAAATAATAATATTATGGCAGATTTAACTACAAAATATCTTGGTTTGACACTCCGGAACCCTATCATAGTGGGTAGTTCAGGATTAACCGATTCGATAGATAATATACTAGAGCTCGAACGGGCCGGTGCAGGTGCTGTAGTCCTTAAATCACTTTTCGAAGAACAGATACTTATCGAAACTGAAGCTAATCTCAGAAAGGCTTATGAGAATGATATGATCTACTCAGCCAAATCCGAGTCACTTGATTATATCGATCTGCATATTAAAGAGGAGACCCTCGGACACTATATAAAGCTTATCGGGGAGGTTAAATCAAAAGCTGTTATACCTGTAATAGCAAGCATAAATTGTGTTTCATCAGTTGAGTGGACCTCTTTTGCCAGACGTGTTGAAAATGCGGGTGCAGATGCACTGGAACTGAATATTGCACTGTTCCCTTCAGATATGTCTGCTGATAATGAGAAAACGGAAAATATCTATTTCGATATTGTTAGTAAGATCCTTAAGCAGGTTACAATCCCGGTTGCTCTTAAGATCGGGCCCTATTTTACCAATCTCGCTGGTATGATAAACAGATTATCGAAGACGGGAATAAATGGCCTTGTACTTTTTAACAGGTTCTATTCTCCTGATTTTGATATTAATACACTTACAGAGAAATCTGCTAACACTCTGAGTAATTCTGCTGAAGCAACTAATATCCTGCGATGGATTGCAATTATGTCGGGTAAGGTAAATTGTGATTTGTGTGCAACCACCGGGATTCATGACGGACAAGGTGTAATAAAGCAGATACTTGCCGGAGCAACTACGGTTCAGGTTGTATCTACTCTATATAAAAACGGTATTGGTATCTTAAATGAGATTGCAGATGAACTGAATAAATGGATGGATGATAAGGGATATAATAATATTCAGCAGTTCAGGGGAATGATGAGCCAGGGCGAGAGTACAAACCCGTCAGCTTATGAGCGCATTCAGTTTATGAAGTATTTCAGTGAAATAAGATAAGCTGCTTTTATTTTTTTTACCTTTATGCAGTTGAGATAAATTGTTATTATGTTTAGGCGTTGTACCGTTTTAATACCGGCGTTTGCTCTCTTTATGATGATTATATTGCAACCTGTCAATGCACAGGTTGTGGTTAACATATCTAAAGAGAAGGTCTCAATAGAGGGAATCCCTTATTACATTCATATAGTTGACAGCGCTCAGACACTTTACGCGATTTCAAAAGCATATAATGTATCCACGGGAATTTTAACCAGAGAGAATCCGGAGGCGCTTTATGGCTTGAGAAGGGGGCAGGCTTTGAAAATACCTATTGTAGAGATTCCTGAAGCAGATACCCATGTAAAAGATACTAAACATTTTATATATCATAATCTACAGCAGGGCGAGACAATATATGCATTGTCAAGAAGATATGATACTCCGGAAGATGTTATCAGGGATTCAAATCCCGATCTTGATCTTTTTGATATCCCGGTTGGTACCGAGATTGCTATTCCACGAAAACAGTTTCGTGAGCAACCGAGGTATTTTCAGACCGACGATATGGGCTTCCGCCTTCATAAAGTGAAGAAAGGTGAATCTCTTACTTCAATTGCCAGAATGTATGATGTAACCGTTAGGGAGATAAGGAGTGCTAACAAAAGGGTTTTCTTTCCAAAAGCTGGGAGTTATTTACGAATTCCTGCCGATGATGCTATTATTGGCCTGGATTTAATAGCGGAAGAAGAAATTGTTATTGATTCTTTGCTTCTTGATGATGAGAAAATTACAACTTTATTTGATGGATCGAAAATTGAATTCACTCCTGTGGATGACCTGGATGGGAGACTTGAAGTGGTACTGTTGCTTCCTCTCTACACGCACGAAAATAGTAAGAGAAGTTATATTGACTCCACAGAATATAATGACTTTGGAAAAAAGATCTACAAAACAATTAAGCGACCGGAAGAATGGGTCTATCCCGGTAGCGAAGTTTTTATTGAATTTTATGAGGGTGTGCTTCTCGCAGTTGAAAAAATAAGGCAAAAAGGACTGTCAATTGATCTGTTGGTTTATGACACCGGATCAGACTCGGCAATTGTCAGCCGGGTAATTGCAACAGGCCGGTTAAAAAATGCGGATCTGATAATCGGACCGGTATTTCCTGAGAACATAAAACAGGTTTCTGATTATGCAAAGAAACACAGGATCCCGGTGGTTTCGCCATTAGTTAAACGCAATAGTGAAATACTGAGGAGCAATCCGTATCTTTTTAAGATTCAGCCATCAATGGAGGTTGTTCAGAAAACTATGGCTGAATCAATTAGTAACTTTTACGATTATAATCTGGTATTTATCCATTCAGATACCGTCTGGAATGACGACCTGTTAAGTGATTTCAAAAATATGATCTACAGGAAATTGAGATACAAAATTCCATATGAGGATATCAGTTTCAGAGAGGTCTTTTTTACCAGCAGGTCTGCATATAATGATACTATTAATATAATTGAGCATGCAATGAGCAAGGAGATACCTAATCTTGTTATTGTCGCATCAGAAGATGAAGCGGTAATGAGTGAAGTTATCATAAACGTTCATACTCTCCTCCGAAATTACGAAATTGAAGTTATCGGATATCCTGCTTTAAGGTGGCTTGATAAGCTCGATCCGGTATATTTCTATGATCTTGGAGTTATGCTCCTTACACCCAATTGGGTCGATTATAACCTGGTAGATGTTAAGCAGTTTATTAAGAGTTACAGGGATAAATTTATGATGGAACCCAATATCAGGAGCTTTGCATGGCAGAGTTACGATATTTCCTATTATTTCCTGTCCGGAATAGCTCTTCATGGCAATGGGTTTAAATACCGGCCCATGAATCATCATCCTGATCTGTTGCAGGTCGATTACGATTTCTCACGTACAGGGATTATTAACGGTTTTGAAAACAGGCGGCTCTACCTTATTAAGTATACTCCGGCTATGGAGATTATCTTTCCCAATATTAATAATCGGTTGGTCAGGGAATAAAACCATCCCCTGATTTGTCAATAAGTTGTATGGCGATGCATGATTACCTTCACTCTGATGATAAGCTTTTAGTAAGCTTTACCATTGAGGGTGATCAGAAAGCTTTTGGGGAAATTGTCAGAAGATATGAGAAAATGGTTGCCAGAACAATAAAGAGTATGCTTGGAGATATACAACAGGCTGATGATATAGGTCAGGAAACTTTTATCCGATTGTATCACGCACTTGCAGATTTCAGGGGAGATGCGAAGTTAAGCACCTATCTCCAGAGGATTGCGATTAACCAGTCTCTTAACGAGATTAAGCGTAAAGGGCGGTTTGTTTCCCTGTTTTACCAGAGTGACGGCAATAAGGAGACATTTGTCGATCTTCCTGATAATAACAGCGAATCATCTGCAGATATGAAAGAGGTTGTAGATATGGCTGTAAAAGAACTTACTCCGGAATACAGGGTAGTGACTGTTTTACGGTTAATCCAGGGTTACTCAACAAAAGAGACAGCTGAAATACTGGGCCTGCCGCTAGGTACAGTGTTATCCAGACTGGCGAGAGCAAAAGTCCGGTTGAAGGAAGTAATAGAGAAATTAATTTGATTGATATGAACAATGATGATCTCAGAGAGTTATTATTACACTCGATTACGGAAGATGTCAGCGATAAAGAACGCCGGCTGATCGAAGAGGAGGCTATATATGATTATAGTTTCGGCAATGATTTCAGAGAGAGAGTGATGAACAGACTTGAACCTGTAAAGACCAGGTTATTCTCCGGCATTGATTTTTTAAGATCATTCGATATAATTTTTAAACGGGTTGCCCTTGCCGGGTTCACGGTAATTATTATTCTTACCATCAGCTTGTTGATAAGCCAGGGGTCGTTGTCGTACGATACATTGCTTGGGCTCGACACTCATGTTGATGAGGGGTTAGTAAGTTTGTTAATTAAATAATTTTATAAGGAATAGTATGAAAGCACGACCGGTTTTCTTGATGATAGCAACCTTATTGATAGGATTTATACTGGGTGTACTGATATCTGCCCAGCTCAGACATAAACGTATGAGGCCATTCAGGATCTATTCAACTGAACAAAAATTCAAGGAGAGTATCTTCAGGGTAATTCAACCCGATGAAGAGCAGATCGAAGTGATTGATGAGATAATCTCAAGATATGGCAGGGAGGGAAGTGAACTATCGAAAAACTTCAGAAAAGAGTTTGACGCTCTGATGAATAATTTCTGGAGTGAACTGAAACCTGAGTTAACGGAGGAGCAGTTAAATAGTATGGATGAGACTATGAGACAGCGTCGTGACGCAATGCGCCGCATAAGATCCGATTCATCAGAATATAGAACAAGACCTTCACAGGGCAATCGTCATTTTGAAAAGCGGAGAGGCCATCCACGATCTCCATGTGATTCACTTATGTTAAGGGATTCAATAAGGATAGGTGCTTAAGAGTCAAGTTCATAAAAGATATAGTCGATAATAATTGACAGATCATCGGGGTCAATCCCATGTTCTGTTATTATTGCTCTATCGTCTTCAAAAATATCAATAAAGTCCTCTCTCTCAATATTACCCTCTATAATACTTTTCTTATAACAGTCAAGTGCGCTCTGCCGTTCCCCCATACAAAGATGGAGGTGCCCGAAATTTATTTGATCGTGGCCTGTAAGCTTAACCGAGGAGAGCTTTTCGTAATATTTTTTTGATTTATTAAATTCTCCTGTTACGAAATAGCACCATGCAATAGGTCGCAAGACACGAATATTTCCGGGGTCGCTGTATTCAACCTTAAAATAGTACTTCAATGCCATCTCGTAATTTTTCATGTCAAGATAACAATGACCTATCATAGCGTTTGTATGCATGTTATCTTTATCTTCCGATTCGGCATCAAGATAGTACTGAAGAGCCTCCTCTATCTTTCCTGACCGGCGCAGGGAGTAACCGATCTTTTTCATTGTCCATACTTTCCTCTCAAATATATCAGACCGTTTATACATCTTAATTGCATTCTCATACTCACCACGTTGCTGATAACAGTAACCGGCTTTTTCACACAATTGAGGATCATCATGCACAACTTCCAGAGCTTTGATATACAGGGTCAGGGCATCATCGTAGAAATCCTTGCCGAAAAAATAATCGGCCATTGTTATAAGTTCACTATTGTCTGCAAATATTAATTTATAGAATTCAGAGTTATAGATATCTATGATACCCCTGAATATATCTTCAAATTCGTTCTTGTATGGCGATAACTTGAAGAAACGGTAAAGATCCTGCATATATTGGGTAATATGTGTTTTGAAGGTAAGATTCGGATCAAGATCAATCTCATTGTCTCTTACCTGTTCCATCCCCTCAAGTTCCATTCTGAATACTTTCAGCATCATATTTTTTTGGGCATCAGGAAGATGTTTTAAATTGAGAATAAGAGAATACTTATCAGAATTACAGATAAACGGGGTCTTATACAACGCCTCGGCAAGTTCATTTGTTCCTTCTCCCAGTATCTCGTCTCTGAATATCTCGTTAAGTGTTTCATGATCGGGATGGAAGGGAAGAAACCAGTTTGAAAATGTTCTGAAAAAGTCAAAATTCTTAAGATTGGCAAACGCCGACATATATACATCTGCCCCCTCCATCTGAAGTTTACTGAACTCCTCCATCGTTTTAAAGATATCTTCTGAATCTTTGAACATGTCTGACCAATCAGGATTTTTGCCCTCAATCAGGTCTTCAGGCAGCAGGCTGTCCAGATCAAGTTTTTCTTCAATTTTTGGTCTGAGACTCGCTACTTTAGGTAGTATCTCATCATGAAGTTTTTTGCTTATCTGTTCAGTTTCCCGTGACTTAATAATCTGTAATACCGTAATCCTCATTTGATCTTTAAAGCCTTTGTCGTCAGATAGTTGTTGAAGTTGTGCAATTATACCCGGATAAAGTGTAATTCTCTTATCCCAATATTGCAGGACCATTACAAGGCCTGCCATTGCCCGCTCCCTGATCTGTGGTATGCCGTTTTTATAAATATCAATCAGATACCTGACTTTTTTCAATTCCCATGACCTGAGTGTGCTGAGAGTAATGGCACTAACAAAAATACTTTGCTCATACCAGGGAAAATGGTCGCTATTGCGAATTATGTTTATAAGTTCCTCTTCGGCATCGCCATAGTGATCAGCCAGCCAGAGATGGTTAAATATATCATCAATTAATTTCTGATGACCTGCAGGGAGTTCCGATTCAGTTTCTGAAAACCTTGTACCACTCTCCTTCAGCCAATCATCAAGTTCTCTTTTAAATGTAAGATCGTTAATATTCTCAACTATAGTTTTGCCGGATAGCTTTTGTTCCTTTAAGCTATTATTTTTCAGCCAGTAGGTGTGCCATCCTGAATATTGTGAGAGCAGATCCTGTTTTATCTCATCAGCAAGTTTAAGTATCGATTGTAACAGATGGTGAAATACCTTATCCCTTTCGGGATCCTGAATTCCACCTGCTGTATATTTTATCATATTTCGATAAGTGATCTCCAGGTTTGTCTGTTGGTTTCTGTGATCAGACTTACTGCTGAGGGCTGCAAATTCGGCTGTAAGGTCAAGTCCCCGTTTTACCCTTTTGTCAATTACCAGGTCTGTGATCCTTTTATGTTTTGCTATTATCTTGTGGGGTTCCATCTTGTAACTTTTTGTAAATAATTGTCATCAAATGAATAAACTGACAATTTTTCAATTTACTTTGCTTTTTAGTGATATCAATAACCTTGCCGAATGACTGATTGGCATATTATTGAATATTATAGTTCATTATTCTGTCTAAACTATACTATTTTACTTAAAAAGTGCGAAAAAATGACATAGAACGATGGCTCCCTCTTTCTATAGGAGAGGCTGAGATAAGAGGATGGGATGAGTTTGATGTAATTCTGTTTACAGGAGATGCCTATATTGATCACCCTTCATTTAGTGCGGCAGTAATTGGCAGAGTGCTTGAGTCGGAGGGGATTAGGATTGGGATAGTGCCACAACCTAACTGGCAGGATGACCTGAGAGATTTTAAGAAACTTGGTAAACCAAAGCTTTTCTTTGGAGTCTCAGCCGGAAACATGGATTCTATGGTAAACCATTATACTGCATTTAAACGGTTGAGATCAGATGATGCATATACTCCGGGCGGAAGGAGCGGAGCACGCCCTGATCACTCTACAATTGTCTATACTAAAATTCTCAAGAAACTTTATCCTGATGTCCCGGTTGTAATAGGTGGCGTTGAAGCATCCATGAGGAGGCTGGCCCATTACGACTACTGGAGTAACAGGGTTGAACCCCCTATATTGATTTCGAGCGATGCAGATATGCTGGTATATGGTATGGGTGAACAACCTGTAAGGGAGTTATGCAGCCTGTTGCTTAAAGGTATTCCATTCAGTTCGCTTACCACCGTGCCTCAGACAGCAGTGTGTCAGGATATTAGTAAAAAGGTGCCTCAAAGCAGGGGATGGATTACTAAATATCTGCCCTCATATGAAGAGGTCAGGTCTGATAAGAAAAATTTTTCAGAGGCATTTGTAACATTTGAAAAAGAGTCAAACAAGATTGATGCGGCCAGGTTGGTACAAAGAGCAGGTGATATTAATGTTATAATTAACCCGCCGTCAGGGGTGATGACTACCGAAGAGGCAGATAAAGGCTTTGACCTGCCATATACAAGATTACCCCACCCGAAGTATAACCGTAAACCACCTATCCCTGCATACGAGATGATAAAGTATTCGGTTAACATACACCGGGGATGTTTTGGTGGTTGCAGTTTTTGTGCAATTGCAGCTCACCAGGGTAAGCATATTGTCAGCAGAAGTGAAGAGTCGGTTCTGCGTGAGGTAGATCTGATAGGGAAGATGCCAGGCTTTAATGGTGTGATCTCTGATATTGGGGGGCCTTCGGCAAATATGTACCGGATGAATGGTATTGATCTTAACAGGTGTGCAACCTGTTCGCGACCTTCCTGTATATGGCCCTCGGTTTGTTCTAATCTGGATGTCAGTCACAAACCAATACTTAATCTCTACAGGAGGATAAGAAAAGTTGAAGGTGTTAAAAGGTTCTTTATAGGTAGCGGTATCAGATACGATCTGCTGCTCAGATCATTTAACAGGAGGGCAGGTAAACCTGAAGATCAGTACCTTGAAGAGGTGATCAGGCATCATGTCTCAGGGCGGTTTAAGGTAGCTCCCGAACATACTGAGATCGATGTTGTTAATGCGATGAGGAAAACATCATTCGATTATTTTAAGGAGCTGGCAGGAAAGTTCAGGACAATTACAGCCAGATATCGACTCAGATATGAATTAGTTCCATATTTTATATCCAGCCACCCGGGTTGCACAGTAGAGCATATGGCAAAACTTGCTCTTGAAACTAAACGTATGGGGTTGTTGCTTGTACAGGTACAGGATTTTACACCAACACCAATGACTCTTTCAACAACTATATATTATACAGGATATAATCCCTATTCGGGTAAAAAGGTGCCGGTTGCCAGAGATGAAAAGGATAAAAGAAGGCAAAACAGGTTTTTCTTCTGGTATAAAAAAGAGAATGCACGGGAACTGAGAAATGAATTATCCAGGTCAGGCCTTCAGAATATTTCCAGGGAGCTGTTTAGTGGGAAGCGGTGAGTAGTGAGTAGTGAGTCTTCAAACTTTAGTCACTTTTAACTTTAGTCACTTTAGTCACTTCTTCTCTTTAGTCACTTCTTAATATTCTTAAACTCCGAGCCCTCTTTCCATTTGGGGTAAATATCTGATGTGACAAGTTTATACCCGATTTCAAACGCGAGCTGTGCATCTTCAACAATACCACTGAAGTCCCATATTTCAGGATAATAATTATCGGCAGCCTTATGGTACTTATTAGCAATATAATCTGCCTCCATCTCTGCTGCCCACTCTTTTCCAAATTCACGGGAGTCGCAATTGCCACGTGCATAGAGTGACGGAATACCCTTTAACGCAAACGAAAAGTGGTCGGATCTGAAGTACATCCCCGTATGGGCATTCGGGTCGGGAAACAGATAGCGATCCTGTTTTAGTGCTGCTTCTCCGATGAGATCATCCAGTTCTGACTGGCCATATCCTGTAATCATTACATCTCTCATCCTTCCGATAGGGAGTACAAGATCGTTGTTAATATTGGCTATAGTCTTGTTAATATCAAATGCCGGATTCTCTGTATAGTATTTTGATCCCAGTAATCCCTGTTCTTCTGCAGTGGGAAAGAATAACATTACCGACCTGTCGGGAACACTGCTAAGCTGTTTAAATGCTTCTCCTATCTCAAATATCATGGCCATGGTTGTTCCGTTATCAACTGCTCCGTTATAGATTGAATCCCCATCCTGTTTTTCTCCAATTCCAAAATGATCCCAGTGTCCTGAATAGATAACTACTTCATCAGGTCTTGCAGTTCCCCTGAGTACACCGGCCACATTTGTAGAGGTATTAAGTTTATAATTATTATTGATTGTCAGAGTAATGGCCGACTCCATATCAAATCCTGTAAAACCGGGATCACAAGCCTCCATTCTTAGTTTGTCAATGTCATATCCAAGGTTACTAAACAGTGATTTAGCTGCTTCAGCTTCAATCCATCCTGAAAACATGCATTTGTCACTATTCCCGTTTTCTGTCTGCATAAACAGGTTTGGCGTCATACAACTGTTTCTGGGAATATCGTATGAGTATCCTGCACCTTCTGTTTCATGTACGATCAGAATTCCTTTTGCTCCCCGCCTGGCTGCCTCTTCAAATTTATATGTCCATCTGCCATAATAGGTCATCTCCCTGCCCTTAAAAAGATCTCCGTTTTCTGTGTATAAACCCGGATCATTAACGAGCACCACTATAGTTTTTCCTTCAACATCGAGGCCATCAAAATCATTCCATGAATATTCCGGTGCCGTGATTCCAAACCCTGCAAATACCATTTCCGATTCTGAAATAACGATCTTATCTGTTACCCATGGAGATGTTATTGCAATATTTTCAGGCGAGGAAAATGTAAAACGTCCTTTTTGGGCTTTAATCACTACAGGCTTATCCATTTTTGAGACAATCTCAACAAGAGGAACTTCCTGAAAATAGCTTCCATTAAAGGCAGGTTCGTATCCAATTGCTTTAAGCTGATCAGCCAGATAATTTATTGTGATCTCTTCACCTTTTGTGAAAGGCGCTCTTCCCATAAATTCATCTGATGCCAGAGCGCTTACATATGTTGCAAGATCGTTACTGTTTATACTATTATATGCTTTCTCAAACCCATTTTCGGATGAACATGACCATGCAAGGGCAAGCACTATCGCTAATACGGTTACTAAATTTTTCATGTGGTTATAATTTATTTTTAATGGTCACATGCAGCTCGCAAGACAAAATTTAATTCCCGATAAATCGGGACAAGCTATTCCACTGTGTGTCAAAATAGATAAAATTTTGTCATGCTCGGTTCATATTACTATTATTCTTTTGTCCGGTAGAAATCAAAATTAGCAAAAACAGGCTTTATACTTCTTATTTTACTGAAAATTATCTGAATTTTTTATCGGACACTAATGAATAATAATTAATCAGGTTAACACCATAGATGATTATAATTTGTTTAATTGAAAATAACTATTTAGCTTTGCTGACCTAATGAACTATATTAATAGAAATAACAGTTGGTGTTGGTGTCTCTGGATAAGTTTCCGGGATTGGTTGACTTTGCGCTGTTAGTTTTCTTGATAAATTGAATAATAGAATAAAGTATACAGACCTCCCGGATATCCGGGAGGTTTTTTTATTGAATAAAACTTACAATGAAAACAATAAAACTAAAAATAAATCAAGAATTGCTCCTTGCCGATACAACAACCCCGGTTGGACTGTATTTGAAGATGAGGGACGTATTCCATAACTCATTCATGCTGGAAAGTTCTGATTATCACGGTAACAAAAACAAGTATTCCTATATCTGTTTAGATCCTATAGCCAGTATCGAAGTTCAGAATGACCAGCTAACACTTAGGTATGGAAATGAGTCACACAAATCAATAATTAAAAACAGGAGGGAGGTGATTACTGTTCTTAATTCTTTTATTCATTCATTTGAAACAAGTGATACAGTCCCTGTAAACGGGATATTCGGTTATACCTCCTACGATTCAATAAAGTACTTTGAAACAATAAGTCTCAATCATAAAAATAAAATACCCGATCTCCATTATACCTGTTTCCGGTTCATCATTCAGTTTGATCATTTCAATAATACTCTTCTTCTTATTGAGAACCAGCCTGAGATGGATCCATCAAAGATCGAATTTGTTAAAACCCTGATCAATAATAAAAGCTATCCACATTATAAATTTTCAGTTTCAAGAAAAGAGAGCTTTAATATTGGAGAAAAGGATTTTAAAGAATTGGTGTCAAAGTCTAAAGAGCACTGCAAGAGGGGAGATGTTTTTCAAATTGTACTTTCCCGTACTTTTAAAAAGAATTTCAAAGGGGATGAATTCAATGTGTACAGAGCTTTGAGAGCCATTAATCCTTCACCCTATCTTTTTTATTTCGACTTTGGCAATTTCAGGATATTCGGTTCTTCTCCTGAAGCCCAATTAAAAGTGACGAATGGGAAGGCAATAATTAATCCGATAGCTGGAACATTTAAACGTACAGGCAATGATCAGGAAGATTATAGTTCTGCAGAAGAACTTTTAAAAGACCCAAAAGAGAATGCCGAGCATACCATGCTTGTTGATTTGGCAAGAAACGATCTGAGCCGTCATTGCAAAAATGTTAAAGTTGCCAGTTATAAGGAAATTCAATTTTACAGTCATGTAATTCACCTTGTATCTGAAGTTGAGGGGGAGTTAAACGATCCGGGAAACCCTGTGCTGATATTCGCAGACACTTTCCCGGCCGGGACCCTGTCGGGAGCTCCAAAATATATGGCAATGGAACTCATTGACATCTATGAAAAGTCTGGCAGAGGGTTTTATGGAGGGGCTATCGGTTATTTTGGGTTTAATAATGAAGTAAATCATGCCATAACCATACGAAGTTTTCTAAGCATGAATAACACACTAACTTATCAGGCAGGTGCAGGAATCGTTGCAAATTCACAAGAAGAA
>JAUVKT010000041.1 GCA_030596125.1 Bacteroidales bacterium
GTATAAAACACTAATTAAGGCGCCGGTCAAACTGTGTAAAGCCAGTTAAAGATATAGAGTTTTTAAAATTTGTCATATTACTTCGTGCGCCCTTTTACCAGGGTGTTATTTCTCGCGATGACAATCAACAGATTAAGGGCAGCAACAGGAAACCCAATAAATCAGAGTGTCATTGCGAGCCAACCGGCAACTGCCGGATGGTGAAGCAATCCGTTGAACCGGCAGACTGCTAATTAACTTCTATACATAAAAAACCCCGGCAAAAATGCCAGGGTTTTTGGCTCCCCAGGAAGGACTCGAACCTTCGACCTACGGATTAACAGTCCGACGCTCTAACCAACTGAGCTACTGAGGAATTTGTTGCTATGATTATTCCTGTTGCAAAAATAGCGTGGCAAAAATACGTGCTTTTCATGGATTAAGCAATATATTTGCCAAAAAATATATTTTAGATAATCATAAATATCCTGATTAATGAAGAATGTACTTGGTATTGGTAATGCCCTTGTAGATGTAATGACCATTTTGCCTGATGATAAAGTAATAGAAGATCTTAATTTTCCTAAAGGAAGTATGCAACTGGTTGACAGGGATATGTCTGCAAAAATAAAAGATAATACAGAACATCTGAAAACAAATCTTGCATCAGGAGGATCGGCGGCAAATACCATGCACGGACTGGCAATGATGGGAATGGATGCCGGATTTATAGGTTCGGTCGGAAGAGATAAGACCGGAGACTTTTTTGAGTCGGATATGAGAAACGCAGGTGTGAACACATACCTGTTGCGTAAGAATATTGAAACAGGGACCGCCGTAGCAATGATCACTCCTGATACTGAAAGAACATTTGCAACCCATCTTGGTGCGGCAACTGAACTAAATGAAAAAGATCTGAAAATCAATCTGTTTACCGGGTATGACTATCTCTACATGGAGGGATACCTTATTACTAACAGGGAGCTTGTTGAAAAAGCGTGTAAGCTGGCTAAGGAGAAGGGGATAAAGGTGGCTGTCGACCTTGCAAGTTTTAATGTAGTGGATGCTTTTCTTGATGATCTCAGGGATATTATTGTGAAATATGTTGACATAATTTTTGCCAATGAGGAGGAGGCAAAGTCATTTACATCGAAAGAACCTTTCGAGGCCCTTAATATTCTATCGGAGATATGTGAGATTGCCGTTGTAAAAACCGGCAGTAAGGGATCTTTGATTAAAAGAGGAGAAGAGATTGTTAAAGTTGATACATTAAGTGTTGTAAGCAGAGATACAACAGGGGCCGGAGATCTGTATGCAGCAGGATTCCTGTATGGACTGTGTTGTGATGATAACCTTGAAAATTGTGGTGCTTACGGATCAATACTCGCCGGAAATGTAATTGAGGTAATAGGACCGAAAATGGATGATGAAAGATGGGGGAAAATAAAGGCATGTGTAAGGGAAGTCAAAAATGAGCGATAATAAAAAGACCTGTCAAAATAGTGTTTAAGTCCTGTTTTTAATTTAATATTTTTGAGCACCAAAGGTGCGTAAATCATTAGCCCTGTGCGTAGCTCAGGGTTAATGATACGTCTCACCTGATAGAGCGCCAAGGGTGCGTAATCATTAGTCTTCTGCCATTATATGCTTATCTATGAATGGGTGTCTGTTCTTTTTGAAATTATTGATTACGCACCTGTGGCGCTTATATTATATTATATTACACAAACCCCGAGCTGCGCTCGGGGCTGTTGATTATCACCCCCTTGGGGCTAATATTTAACAAATGTACTATAAAGATAGCGCCCCCCCAAAAAATCATAAGATCAAAAAATTAACATTGGCTTCGCCGAAGTCGAATCCCTTTTTACCCCCCCTCTATTCAACCGGTTTAAAGACCAGGTCAATCACATCGGCATCTTTGAAAAACTTGCCTGCAACACTCCTGATATCTTCAATTGTGAAACCTTTTAGTATATCTTCATAGTTTGCAGGATCGTTATAATCAATCCCGCTATAGTAGTATGAGTAAAGCGTTGAGAGCCAGTAGGAGTTATGTTGTTTTGACTCCTCACGGGTTTTTATAATATTCAGTATTGCTTTATCAAGGTCTTCCTGCTCCGGACCAGAAGTATAGAGTTTCTCAATCTCCCTGTATACTATCTCTTTTAAATCATTTGCTCTTTCCGGGTCACAATCAAAAAGAATTAATGCATCAACCTTTTCTTCAGGATATTGAGCAGTGGTTATATTTGCTGAGACACCATAAGTGCCACCCTCTTCTTCCCTGATAGTCTCGGTATAACGCAAGTCGAGAATACCTTTGATAACACGGAAGGCCTGTCTGTTGTAAGCGTTAAATTCCAGTTTTTTTGAGAAACTTACTATTACTGTTGATTTTGGAACTGCAAGTTCCATCCCGATCTCTTTAACTGTTTTACCCTGTGGACCGTTTACCTCATGGTTCGTCCAGTTCTCTTCTCTTTCTTCTGTGGTCAGTGATCCGATATATTTCTCAACAAATGGTTTCGCCTCATCTTTTTCAATATTCCCGACAATAAAGAATGTAAAATCATCTGCATCTTTGAATCTTTCCCTATAGATTCTTTCGATCTCATCGAATTCAATATCTTTAAGATATGACTCATCCATAACTCTTGCCCTTGGGTGGTAGTTGGAGAAGATAAGGGTGAGCGAATCCTGCATAACCTTTTGTGGATTATTATTCATCTGGGAAAGGAAAGCTGTGTATCGCGACATCAGTGCATTATGTGCCTCCTCATCAAACCTTGGCTTTTCGAATTTGAGCCAGAGCAGTTGAAGCATTGTCTCAAAATCTTTTATTGTGGATGACCCGTTGATACTCTCAGTTACCTCACGTAAAGACATATTCAGCGATGCTTTTTTCCCGGTAAGCATTTTTTGTAAAGTGATATTGTCAAAATCTCCTGCTCCATAAGTTGAAACCAATGCGGCCAGCATATCTGCTTCCGGAACAAATTCAGTTTCGACAAGTGAAGATCCTCCAAAAGAGTAGGCTGACAAAGCAATATTATCTTTTTCAAAATCTGCTTTGCGGAAAACAACCTTAACACCATTTTCAAGTTTCCATTCAACTGCGCCAAACTGTTCAAGCTGTTTTGTAGATATCACTTTTGATCCCTGCAAATCTTTAGTTATAAGTGCCTCTCCGGCCTCCTTATCTTCATAAGGATCGATATCTGCGGCGCTTACTCTTTCAATTATCTCATTAGCCTTTTCCTCAGACAGGTACCCGGCATCTTCTGAATCAGGTCCCTGAACAATAATAACCCTGTTTTTTCTGGTCATCCACTCTACGGCTTTTGCGGAAACCTCTTCAAGGGTTATTTCGGGCACTAATTTTTTTACAGCATTATATTCAAACTCAATTGATGCCAGTGGCTCATTGATAAGAAAGTGTGACTGAATGTTTGAAGCATAGCTGTCGTTATCGATCTTGTCTCTCTGCTTATAATAAGTTTCCCAGTTTGTAAGCATATTTGATTTTGCACGTTTAAGTTCTCCTTCGGTAAAACCATAACGGCGCACTCTCTCGGCTTCGGTATAAATTGATTCGAAGGCGAGAGCATCTTCATCCTTTTTGGATGTTACAGCAATGCTGAAAATATCATATCCTCTTACAAAACCTCCGTACCTGACAGTACCGGTTACAAATGGAGGGACACCCTTCTGAAGAAGCTCACTTATCCTTGTCGACATCATTGAATTAAAGAGAGTTCTGATATATTGTTCTTTAAGATAATTTACTCCTTTGTCACCGGGATTTACCGCTTTGATCTTAATATACATATCGACCGAGTTCTGTGAAGCTTCCTTATCGGTAACATGTGTATATAATGTTTCATCATGTTCGGGAACTTCAAAAAATGGTCTTGCCGGGGGATTAGTAACCGGAGGAATCTTTGAAAACAGATCTGTCACCTTTTGTTCCATCTCTCCGGCATCAAAATCGCCAACAACAGCGATTGCCTGCAGGTCGGTTCTGTACCAGGTATGGTAGAAATCACGCAGGGTTTTATAATCAAACGATTTGATTATTTCAATATCACCAATAACATCCCTCTCGGGGTATTTTGAGCCTTGTAAAAGAACCGGCATAAATTTCTTCATCATTCTGAATCCCGCAGTTCTTCTTGTCCGCCACTCTTCGACTATAACACCTCTTTCGGCATCAATCTCCTCTTCTGTAAGCAGGAGGTAGTTAGACCAGTCATTTAGTATTAAGAGGCAGGTGTCAAGCAGTCCGGGATGGTCAACCGGCACATCACTGAGATTGTAAACAGTTTCATTGTAAGCTGTATAGGCATTTATATTATACCCGAATGCAACTCCATGTTTCTCAAGGGAGTTTATTATTCCTTTACCGTGGAAATGTTCAGTTCCGTTAAATGCCATATGTTCCAGATAATGTGCCAGTCCGTTTTGCTGATCTGTTTCAAGCAGAGCCCCAACATTCTGAATAATGTAAAAACTGGCACGTTTTTCAGGTTCTTTATTAGCCCTGATATAATATGTCATTCCATTATCAAGGGTTCCGTAAATAATTTCCGGATCCATAGGAACAGCCTCAGGCAGAATGTTTTGAGCTTTAAGGCCGGGAGTTACTAATAAATACAAGAAGATGATGAAAATGTTAAAAGTTTTCATAGCAGCGATTTTTAATTATATGAATTATTCAGGTTAAAATAGTCCGTGCAGCTCAGCATTTATTTTGTCAATAATCTGGTTCAGATCTTCATTGCTTTCAGGAAAATCATAAGCGTCAGCTTCGATTATAAGAATTTTCCCGAGTTTATATGATTCGATCCATGCCTCATATCGTTCATTTAATCTTTTAAGATAGTCTATCCTGATAGAGTTCTCATATTCTCTTCCTCTTTTCTGGATCTGGTTTACGAGAGTTGGAACGGAGGCCCTCAGGTAGAGCAACAGGTCAGGAGGTTTAATGAGAGAACTCATCATGTTGAAAAGCGTAAAGTAGTTCTCAAAGTCTCTTGTGGTCATAAGACCCATTGAGTGGAGGTTTGGTGCAAAAATATATGCATCCTCATAAATGGTACGATCCTGAACAACTGTCTTACCTGAATCGATGATCTTAATGACCTGATCAAACCTTGAATTGAGGAAATAGATTTGAAGGTTAAACGACCATCTTTGCATATCTTCATAGAAGTCGTTGAGGTATGGGTTATCGTCTACATCTTCATAATGCGCCTCCCAACCGAAATGTTTTGATAATAAACCGGCCAGGGTTGTTTTTCCTGATCCGATATTTCCTGCTATGGCGATATGCATAATTCTATTTATAGATTCAGCTAATAAAAATAGTAATTAATTCTTTTCTGTTTTCAGTAAATCATCTAATTCTTCAAGATATTTTCTATCGTTAGCAAGCCTTGGTACTTTATTCTGGCCACCAAGCTTATTCTTTTTCTCAAGCCATTTATAGAAGGTCCCTCTGGGTACAGGTCTTACAACAGGTTTATCGAGAGTAAGACTTTTATAACGTTTTGCCTCGTAATCGGAGTTTAACGATTTTAGTGAATTGTCAAGCAAGTCAATAAAGTGATCAAGATCATCAGGATCTTTTTCAAACTCAATTACCCATTCGTGGTACCCTTTAACAGTTGCACTCATAAATGACGGACCGGCAGTAAAATCAGTAATCTGTGCACCGGTTTTTTTACATGCTATCTCCAGTGCTTTCTCAGCATTTTCAATAATTACCTCTTCGCCAAAAGCATTTATAAAATGCCGCGTTCGCCCCGATATTTTAAACTTATGAGGATAGAGGCTGGTAAAAATAATTGTATCACCAATCATGTACCTCCATAAGCCTCCGTTTGTCGAAATCACTATTGCGTAATTAATACCCTTTTTCACTTCTCCTACTGTACAGGCTTTTGGATTATCGGAACCGACCTCATTTACCGGGATAAATTCAAAGAATACGCCATAATCGAGCATTAGAAGCATATCATCGGTTTCGAGATCATCCTGTATCCCGAAATGACCCTCCGAAGCATTATAGGATTCGAGATAGTTCATGGATTCGGTAGGGATAAGGTTTTGATATTGCTCCCTGTATGGTATAAAACTAATCCCTCCGTGGCAGAAAAGTTCCAGATCAGGCCATATTTCAAGTAGGTTGCTTTTACCTGTATAGTTTAGCAGGTATTTGATTAAGACCAGGAACCATGAGGGGACGCCGGCAAGATACCGTATATTCTGGTTGATGGTTGCTCTGGCTATCTTTTCCATTTTTTCCTCGAAATCTTCAATAAGGGCGATTTTGGCCCTGGGTGACCTCATGATTTCAGCCCAGAGAGGTATGTTTTCAATGAGAATGGCAGAAAGGTCACCATACAGAGATTTGTTTTCGAAATTATTTATCCTGTGACTGCCACCAAGGGTAAGTCCCTTGCCTGTCAGGATTTTACTTTCAGGTTTCTGACGGGTATAAAGTGCCAGTACATCTTTTCCCCCTCTGAAATGGCACTCTTCGAGAGCTTCACGTGTGACCGGAATAAATTTGCTCTTTGAACTGGTGGTCCCCGAAGATTTTGCAAACCATTTAATATCTCCCGGCCAGAGGAGATCTCTTTCTCCTTTACGTAACCGTTCTACAAATGGCTCAAGATCTTCATATGTCTGAACCTGAACGGCCTCCTGAAACTCTTTTATTGACTCGATTTTGGA
Organism: Bacteroidales bacterium; assembly: GCA_030596125.1. Lineage (GTDB taxonomy): Bacteria > Bacteroidota > Bacteroidia > Bacteroidales > VadinHA17 > JAUVKT01. Next base: position 6,721 of record JAUVKT010000041.1, read on the forward strand.
GTATTTATGCTGTTTTCCCCAGGTTGTTTCTGAGGCCTGTGACAGAATTTTGAACAGGGTCTCCTGCTGTACTTCAAAAGGATATTGTTTGAATATATCAATATGGTATATTCGTTTGGTATTAAACCAGTTAACTAATGAATTAAGCAGTGGCATAGCTCTCTGTTAGGGAGTGCTAATATAGTTAAAAATATCTCTTTAGCTGAAATTATAATCTAACCTGATTAATTCATAAGTTTTTCGTAATAGATCAATTTGTGAATTATTCAGGTTAAAATCTATTCAAAAATTTCTGAAAAAACCTTGAGTGATTTTACAGATTTTAACCCCGGCAGGTGTAAGGAGAAATATGTAAGAAGATTATCCAGAAAGGATGCTCTTTGCTTACCAGACAGGGGAATCATGTTACATTCATTCATGTCTGATCGCAAAAATGTATCGAGCAGGTGAGAAAAATATTTATCAAAATAGTAACCATGTAGCGGTGGGTTGGTCGTAAAAACGCCCTCCTGCATATCAAAATAGTGACTGTTTTGATCTTTTTCCCTCCGTGGTGATATTCCAAGGTATTTTGATAATCCGACTAAAAATCCAATATGAAAGTTAGTAATTGTATTATGGCTGTTATCAAGGTATAAAACAGAATCAGTAATGAATTCATAAAGTTGCCGGTTTGATTCAGATTCATGAATTGCCTTGTAAAGGACTTCTCCGACAAAAAACGCAATGCTGCTCCTTGAAACACTAACAGGTATTTGAGAAAAGGTGTAAGCAGGTGTGGCTTCCTTTATTGAATGCAGATTACGATTCTCCTTGTAGTATATTTCCAGATCGAGGATCTGGAGAGGTTGGAAATACACTTTTCGTGTGGATCCTTTTTTGTTGTTGATACCCTTGATCATAAATGACAACATCCCATACTGCTGAGTATAGATATGTGCAATTATACCCGAATCGGTATATTTCAGAGTATGCAAAACAATTCCTTTTGTACTTACAAGCATATAACTTAAAGTCTTTTTTCAAAGATACGAAATCGTAAATCCATATTATAAGTAAATAGAAAATCTAAAAATTTGTATATTTAGCATTCAAGAAATAAAAATATGAAGACCGATTCACAGGAAAACCTTGTTAAGAGGATTGCAAAACTCGCCAAGCATAACCAGGAACTCGAAGAGAAAATTAAGAAACTTCTGAAAGAGAATGAGAAACTTGTAAAGCGTGATGAAAAGAACAAGGCTCTGCTCGAACAGTTCTCTCCCGATATGATTAAGAAAAAAGCGGGAAGTCTGCAGGAACAAAGATCGATGAAATTCAAGATGGCCACAGTTCTGTTTGCTGATATTCATGGGTTCTCAAGAGTCATATCGGATATAGACTCATCTGAATATATGGATGAGCTTGATGAGATTCTTTATGCTTTTGACATGATAGTGAAGAAATATACGATAAAAAAAATCAAGACAATTGGAGATACTTATATGTGTGCCGGAGGAATACCGGTCAAGAATATTACTAACCCTGTTGATGTAGTTATGGCTGCACTTGAAATGAGAGATTTTCTTGTAAGGCTTGAAGATGAAAAGCGGGATAGGAATGAAAGAATATGGGATCTTAAGATTGGAATTCATACAGGGCCTGTTACAGCCAATATTTCCGGTAAGAAAAAAATATCATATGATATAAAAGGCGATACGGTTAATACTGCCAGCAGGGTGGAGACGGTTTCAGGAAAGGGACATATTCTGATATCTGTTATGACCTATGAACTTGTCAAGGAATTTTTTCAGTGTGAATATTTTGGGAAACTCCCTGTAAAGTATAAGGGAGATCTCGATGTTTACGAGGTTATAGGACTTGTGCCTGAATTTTCAGTTGACGGGAAAGGCGTAACGCCCAACGAGGCTTTCAGAATAAAATTCGGACTAATACAATTTACAGATATACAGGAGATTATACTTGACAAGCTGGAAAAAGAATTACCTGATCATCTCTTCTATCATAATGTTAAACATACAGTTGATGTAGTGACTGAAGTTGAGCTTATGGGTTGGGCAGAGGGCTGCAGTGATGAAGAGTTACTGTTATTAAAAACTGCCGGTTTGTTTCATGATGCCGGTCATACCATTGGTTACAATAATCATGAGCAGTTCGGAACCGAACTTGTGAAGGAATTCCTTCCTAAATATAATTATACTGAAGAGCAGATTGAGGTAATAAACGGTATAATAATGGCAACAAAAATGCCTCCCCAGCCAAAAACTCTTCTTCAGCGCATAATATGTGATGCCGATCTGGATTATCTTGGCCGCAGTGATTTTATTCCTGTGTCGAATACTCTTTATGATGAATTAAAAGCTCAGAATATGGTAGGTTCGCTGAATGACTGGAATAAGTTGCAGGTAAAATTTATTTCAGTTCATCAGTATTTTACTAAAACAGCTCAAAGCCTGAGAGAGGTTAACAAACAAAAACAGATCGAGCGAATACAGAGCCTTATTACCTGATAATTAATAATTTTGTTATAGTAGTGTCTGATCCGTCTTCATTAGAACAGAATATAAGATAAACCCCGGTAGAGACTCTTTTCCCGTTATACGTAGTAAGATCCCATGTTGCCTGCCCCCCTGTAGATGTTGTTTCAAAAACAAGGTTTCCGCCAACATCGGTGATCTTAATATTTGTATTTCTGCTAAGTCCGCTTATAGTTACCGGTCCTTCAAAGCTCTCTCTTACCGGGTTTGGGAAAGCATAAACATTTGCCATGCTCTCAGTTCCTGAAGTGGCTGATTCACGAACTGTAACCAATCCTTTACTTGTTCCTATCCAGACCTCTCCGGTTATTTCATCTACGGCAATACCGGAGATTATATCAGATAAAACCGGACTGTTAGATGCATTATAGTTTTGAATTTGTTCTTTTCCGTCAGGTGAAACCAGGTAAGCTCCGGAACTGTTTGTGCCGAGCCATTTTCTGTTCCCTCCATCTACAGCGATAGAAGTAATGATTTCTGTCCCCAGCAGATAATCCGCCAGTCCGGATCCGTCATCCCGTGATATTTTTATTCTGTAGGCAATAAAATCATCTTCAAAAACATTTTCAGGGTTGTAAAATATTGCAGGGCCCTGGTCAGTTCCTATCCAGATGCTACCATCAAGGTCTTCAACAATCGCATATATATTTGATATAGGCTTTCCATCCTGATCTTTTACACTAACTCTTTTTGTACGGTCATCTGTAAAAATATCAGGCGTATCGTTATCATCAAGAATAAACAATCCGTTACCCCGGGGTAATACAACCCATTTATAACCTGAACGTGTTATAATAATATCTCCAACCGTTGGAGCATCAACTGTATATGGCAGTAAGATCCAGTTTCCATCTGGTGTGAGTACTTTAATAGTACTCTCCATCTCTGATTGTGTCAGCCAGAGATTTTTATCATCGTCGAAGGCCAGACCACAGATCCTAACATAATTTGCACCCGGAATAATTGTCTCAAGAGGCGAATTTGTCTCATCCCAGTTATTTACTATCTGGTGATTGGAAATTTCATAAAGGCCTGATCCCCAGGTTGAAATAAAAATTCTTGACGGATCTCCGGGGTATGGTCTGATTCTCATTGGATCCCAGGTGTCATAAAATATCCCCGACCACCATTTACGGTCCTCAAAAAAGAACGACCTGAAATTGAGCCATGTATTATTCCAGGAGTTATCAACGAGTCCGCCTGCTATATATATGCTACCATTTTCTGCATATATATTGTAACAATTATTGTGATATGGTCCGGGATGAGTAAAACCTTTGAACGATACCATTCCGGCTCCCTTTACAAGCCCGTTATCAATGTCGGCGATATAAATATCACTGCCATCTGTAACTGCATTATGACTGTTTGGTGTAGCCCATTCATAATCTGTTATGGAATTAACATGATTTCCTTCCGGGTCAAAAAGCATGATTGCATTTCCTGTAGAGACTATTAGTTGATTATTTCCTTCCTCAAGAGAGTAAATTCTGGTACTGTTTTGATGAAAAACAGGTGTTACGGTGTTCTGGTGAAACATCAGAAGAGAGTCTCCTTCATTGTTCAGGGATGGGCGCACCACGAATAGCCTGCCATCAATAAACGAAAGAGAGTTATAAATTACATTTGGATAAAACTCATCAACAGGAGTCCAGTTACCATAATATGCGAGGGCCGGGCCATTAAGATCACCACAAAACAGTCCGTTTACTGTAGCAGCGTATACTATATCTCCCGACAGGATCACATCAAGAACCTCACCGGTTATCCCATCAGGAGACGGGTTCCATGTATCATATATCTCATTTTTCACAAGATCGACAAGCACAATACCAAAACTTGTAGCCAGGTATGCAAGATTGTTTTTTGTGCGGATCCTGTTAATCTTTTTTTTCCCGGCTATATATTTATTAAATAGATCAGGAATGTTGATGATCACACCATCTTTGTAGATATCAATATTGGTTGACTGGTATGCGATTATAAAAAGATCATGTTTATCTGAATAGGAAATTGCGCTTATACCACAGTCAGTCAAACCATGTACTTTGGACAATTTTCTAAGTTGATCATACTTTTTGTTGTAAACAGTAATAGCAAAATCTGTTGCGCCAAATATCTCTGATTTGCCTGCTGCCACATATTTTACAGAATGGTATGGTAAATGGTCGGCCCATGATCCGATTGGACCCTGGCCCGCAAGGTGTCGGGCTATAAACAGAAGTGTAATAAGTAATAATGTTCTTTTCATTCAGTTCATGTTAATATTATAGCAGAGTATTAGCATTTAAGAACAGGATTAGTTTATTGACCGCTCTCGATCTGTGGGATATTTTGTTTTTTTCTGAAATTGACATTTCGGCAAATGTGAGTATATGATTTTTTGGTACAAATAGAGGATCATAACCAAACCCTCCGCTTCCTCTGGGGTTTTTAGTAATAAAACCTTCGATAATTCCATCAAAGATATATTCTTTTCCATCAAGAATTAGTGCTACGACTGTTTTGAACCTTGCCTTCCTGTTAGTTACTCCTTCCATATTTTTTAACAACAGCGAGTTATTTGCCTTATAATCTTTTTCATTACCTGAATAACGGGCTGAGTACACCCCGGGCTGGTTATTCAATGCCACTACTTCGAGTCCTGAATCATCAGCAAAAACATTCATACCCGTTTTTTGAAATACATAACGGGCTTTGGCAAGAGCATTCCCTTCAAACGTGTTTTCTTCTTCAGGAATATCCTCAGTAATTCCGATCTCCTTCAGACTGACAAGCTGATAACTACTATCAATAATGTTCTTTATTTCACTGATCTTATGAAGATTATTTGTTGCACAAACAAGTTTCATACACTAATTCTTTTATTATCAAATGTAGCTAAAATTGTCAAATCTTTTTGACTGCAAATTTTAATATGTTACATTTGATAGCAGACTGTAAAGAAAATACTCAGTGACAGAAAAAATCACCCGCCTGTTCTTTTGTAGGCTAGTTTTACTAATAGTATTAATCTTTTTTATTCTGCCTGGACTATCTGGCCAGGAGCATTCGCTACTTTTAGATAAGATAATAATTAATTATGACTCAGTATTATATAGTGTTGACCAGGAGCCTCTTAATGAGAATTATAATCTTACACGAAAATGTAACAATCTGGTTTTTCTTTTTACTTCTGATAAAGATCTCTATTTCTCATTTTTTCTGGATGGCTATGATGATATCTGGTCTGCATGGTCGGAATATCCTGTAAAGGAGTATACAAACCTGGGCCATGGTGAATATACTCTTTCTGTCAGGACCGGTTTTCAGGGAAGAATCCTTAGTGAAGACAGGGTAGTTAGTATTAATGTTGAATCTCCGCTTTTACTGGGGAGTGCTTTTTTAATAATATACCTGGTAATACTTACTTGTTTGATATGGGGCTTTTACAGGCTTGGGATTAAGAGACACATAAAAAGACAATTAATTCTGGAGCAACTCATAGAAGAGAGAACTGAAGAAATTAAGGCCGAGAAAGACAGGTCCGAGAGTCTGCTTGCAAATGTTTTACCCAGGGGGACAGCCGATGAGTTGATGAGTAAGGGGAAGGCTACAAAGAGAAAGTATAATTTTGTAACAGTCTTATTCTCGGATATTCAGGGGTTTACAAAGATAGCAGAAGAGGTTAACCCGGAAGAATTAATTGACGAACTTGACAAGTTTTTCTTCCATTTTGACACTGTTGTTGAGAAGTACAATATTGAAAAGATAAAGACCATAGGTGATGCCTATATGTGTGCCGGCGGAATTCCGTCAAAAAACCGTACTAACCCTGTTGAAGTAATTCTTGCCGCTCTTGAGATGCAGACTTTTATGGGACAGATGAAGAAAATACAAAAGGAGAATGGACAGATTTTCTGGGATATACGTATAGGTTTACATACCGGTACTGTGGTTGCCGGAGTTATTGGTCAAAAAAAACTATCATATGATATCTGGGGAGACACAGTAAATACTGCCAGCAGGATGGAGTCATCAGGAGAAGCCGGAAAGATTAATATATCAGGAACAACATATGAATATGCCAGGGAGTTCTTTATTTGTGAGTACAGGGGTAAGATGCCTGTTAAATATAAAGGTGAACTGGACATGTACTTTGTTCATGGCATCAGACCTGAGTTAAGACTTGAGGGGAAGGATGAGCCTAATGAATTGTTTAAAAACAAGATGTTGGTGATAAGGCTATCGGATCTTGAGGACACAGTATTCGAAATGTATGAGAATGACTCATCAGAGAAACTGGTATTTCACGACATAAGATATCTTAAAAATATTACAACTCAGGCAGAACTGATTGGAAGAGCTGAATTGCTTACTGATAACGAAATGCTAACCCTGCGGTTAGCTGCACTGTATATGATAACCGGTTATGTTACCAGTTATGTTGAATTTATGGATGAATCTTTAAAATTATTAAACAGCGATGCTTCTGCTTATGGATTCTCACAGGAACATATTGATAAAGCTGTTAATAATATTAATGATTGTTATTCAGATAATCCACAAACAGTGCCAGGAATGATACTGAGTGATTCTGTTTATGATTATTATGGCAGGGTTGATTTTCTGATCAGGGCAGAACTGCTTTTTGCAGAAGAGTCAGATTATGGGGTCGTAAAAGATAAAAGGAGCTGGTTAGAAAACTTAATGGAACACCTCTCGGGTCATGATTTCAAAACAAATACCGGGAAATTATTACGTACAAATTCTGTTAATCAACAGATAGATGTACTCAGAAATTATATAGATAAACTGTAGGATATATTACAAAGCAGGTTTGTCGCTTTTCATTAAAATAGTACATTTGAAGATGATTATTAATCTTTAAATTTAATATATATGAACCGAGCATGACAAAATTTTATCTATTTTGACACACAGTGGAATAGCTTGTCCCGATTTATCGGGAATTAAATTTTGTCTTGTGAGCTGCATGTGACCATTGAAAATAAATTATAAACACATGAAAAAAATGTATATTTTAAACTCGTAATTACATAAATAAATTGTAGATGAACAAAATTGATAGAAGAGGATTTCTAAGGTCCGGAATAGCTGGTGCAACCACTTTAGTTGCTGCATCTACCGGTGCATTTGCAATGATGCCAAAAGCTGATGAACAGAAAATTATCTACCGTACACTTGGCAAGACAGGTATCAGACTCCCGATTGTAAGTATGGGGGTAATGAGGGCTGATAATCCAAACCTTATTAGGGCTGCCATGGAAAATGGAATAGTTCATTTTGATACTGCAAATGGTTATCAGGGTGGGCGGAACGAAAAAATGCTTGGTGATATCTTTAAGGAGTATCCCCGTGATTCATTTATTGTGGCTACGAAAGTCAAACCTGCCGGTATTGAACGACGAACCGGACTCCCGACTGATAAGACTACAGCAAAAGATTTTATGGATAAGTTCGATGAGAGTATGAAACGATTGCAGCTTGAATATGTCGATATACTCTATATGCATGCTATTCAATCTGCCGGGATGGTAAATCACAAAGAAATTGTGAAGGCAATGAAGAAACTTAAGAAAGATGGGAGGGTGAAGCATCTCGGGATCTCCACTCATACAAATGAGATTGAGGTAATAGATGCAATGATTGAAGCAGGGTTCTGGGAGGTGGTCCTCATAAAGTATAATTTCAATTTAAGTAATGTTGATGATATCAATGCTGCAATTGAAAGAGCCGGTAAGGCAGGAATTGGAGTTGTGGCGATGAAAACAATGGCAGGGGGCTTTTTCGATAAGGAGAGGACAGAACCGGTAAATGCAACTGCTGCGCTTAAGTGGGTACTCAATAATCCTCATGTTCATACATCAATTCCCGGTATGACCTCATTCGATATGCTGGAAGAAAATCTCAGGGTAATGGTTGATATTAAGATGACCGAAAACGAGAAAAGGGATATTCTTATTGCTGAAAACAGACCCGGTCTTTTCTGTACTACATGTAGTAAGTGCCTGGATGAATGTAAGAACGGATTACCTGTTCCTGACCTGATGAGGGCCTATATGTATGCTTATGGTTATGCTAACCTGGAAAAAGCTCATACACTGCTATCTGATCTTGAAACAGGAGCCAATCCATGTGTTAATTGTTCTGATTGCAGTGTGAGTTGTGCAAATAATTTTGATGTAAAAACCAAAATTGCCGATATTAGCAGACTAACAACAGTTCCTCATGATTTTATTATCTAAAACCCTGTTATATAATGAAGAGTATTTTTAACCTGAGGGAGATCTTCTCCCTCTTAATTTTTTTTATAATCGCGGCATTAACCGTTAATTCACAGGTTGTTGACTTTCCTCAACTGGATGGATTCAAACTTGAGAAGAGTTACCCTGTTTATACCCCGGATGATCTTTGGGACTATATAAATGGCGGTGCTGACAGTTATAATGCCCTGGGATTTTCAGATCTTCATATTGCTGAATACACAAAGGGGAAAAAGGTAAGTGTAAAGGTGGAAATTTACCGCCATCTTAACGAAGATCTTGCATTTGGAATTTATGCACTCGAGCGGGCTTCTTCATATAATTTTATTCCAATTGGTGTGCAAGGTTATAGTGATGAAGGAATGATTAATTTCCTGAAAGGATCCTGTTACGTTAAGATTTCAACTCATTCAAAATCAAAAAAGGTTCTTAAAGCAGTAGATGAACTTGCTGAAAAGCTGGAGCAGATTATAGACGGAAGCAGCGAGTTTCCTGCAATACTTTTTGATTTTCCAACTGAGGGGAAAGCTGTAAATGAGGAGATGTATATTGCCGAGAATGTTATTGGTCATGAGTTCCTGAGTGATGCATTCAGGGTAAACTATAATATAGATGGCCGGCGTTTTATAATTTATCTTTTTACAGAAGAAATTTCAGGAAGTTTATCGGAAATGGTGCATGAGTATCTTGAAAGGCTGGACCTTGACAGTGAGTCGGTTTCTGAAGGGAAGTATGCTTTTAAGGATGGATACAATGGAGATATCTTTTTAGCATTGAAGGGTGAAAGAATGGTTCTTATTACCGGTCTTGGCAATGATCAGTCAGATATTGCTGAAAAATATATTACTGAAATACTGAAGTGATTAAACAAACATGATTTTTTATGTAAATTTATAATAGCAAAATCTTTGAGAAATAGTTATATAAATTTATAATGGAGAGTGAGAATTGAATAATTCAATTGATAAATCAATAGATCAGCGTTTTACATCACGCTGGGGTTTAATCCTGAGCGCTTTGGGAGTTGCTATTGGGACAGGTAATATTTGGCGATTCCCGAGGATAGCTGCGCAGAGTGGGGGAGATACAGGAGCCGGGGCCTTCCTTATTGCATGGATCTGTTTCCTTTTTCTTTGGAGTATTCCTTTGATCATAGCTGAATATGCTTCAGGCAGAAAATTCAGAAGTGGGGTTGTTGGTGTTTTTGTAAAAGGAATGGGCAAAAGATTTGCATGGATCGGATCATTTGTTGCATTTGTTCCACTGGCAATAACATTCTTTTATACCGTGGTCGTTGGTTGGTGTTTGTACTATTTTGTTTATATGGTTTTTAACCCGTTGCCAACAGATTTTGAATCATCAATGATGATTTGGGATAGTTACCAGAACAGTTTGTGGCCGGTTGCAACACATGCTCTTGCTGCCTTCGTCGCTGCATTGGCAATATGGAAGGGAATAAGATCAATAGAACGCGTTAATAAAATTCTAATACCTTCTCTTCTGATTATTGTTATATTAAGTGTAATAAGGGCTATTACTCTACCCGGAGCAGGTGACGGAATTGCATATCTGTTTCGTCCTGAATGGAGTCAGCTGGGAGATCCTAAGATATGGCTGAATGCACTTACACAGAATGCCTGGGATACAGGTGCCGGCTGGGGACTGTTTCTTACTTATGCTGCGTATATGAAAAAGGAGCATGGGACAGTTGGGAATGCTTTTTTAACGGGGATAGGTAATAACACTATTTCGATTCTTGCAGGTATCATGATTTTCGGAACGGTATTCGCAGTTTTGAAGTATGAGATGGGAATGACTGAATCCCAGGTGCTTGAAATAATGAAAACAAGCGGACCAGCTTCAACCGGACTAACTTTTATATGGATGCCACAACTTTTTCAGAAAATGTTTGGAGGCAGCATTCTTTCAATATTGTTTTTTCTCGGACTTACATTTGCAGGATTTTCATCCCTAATTGCTCAGCTTGAACTTCCGACAAGAGTGCTTGTGGATACAGGTATAAAACGTAACAGGGCTATTGTAATTATAGTAATACTAGTATTTATTTTCGGTATTCCTTCTGCACGTAATCTTAACTTTTTAAGTAACCAGGATTTTGTATGGGGTGTTGCATTAATGATCTCAGGAGCAATGATTGCCTGGCTTGTAATCAAACAGGGAGTTTCAAACGTTCAAACAGAGATTAACAGTGTAAAAGGAGACAAACACCTTGGTAATGGCTGGAAGTATATTATTACGTGGTTTATCCCTTTTGGTGCCGTTATCCTGTTAATATGGTGGCTTGTACAATCATTTGTTCCGGGAGAATGGTATAACCCGTTCAGTGAATTTTCGTTTATGTCATGCATCTTCCAGTGGAGTATTGTGATTTTCTTTCTTGTACTGCTTAATAAAAGGATTGCAAAGCTGTTTATCTGATGATAGACATGGGTTTGCTGCTGGGGTGGGGTGGGGCTACAACATTTCTAACAAGCAGTTACTTATTTCTGTTTTCGAGAAACAGTACGATGCCTTTTCCTGGCTCTACAGGAATGGTTTCCCATGTATTATAGATATGTTCTTCCTGAAAATTTTCAATTGCAGGGGCACGAAATTGTGTTTCTATTCTTTCAAGACCAATCTCCTCCCAGTTAACACGTAGCCAGATGTTTCTTGGTTCACTGTTCCAACTGGCAATCACTATCATCATCCTGTCTTTACCACGGTAAACAGTAGCGGGGATAGATGTATAGCTTGTTGATACCTCACACTCTTCAGACCAGTATCCGTGCATTTCAGTTCCGGTCATCTTAAAATGGTCCCATAAATCCCATATATTTCCCGGGTCTCCTGACCATGGCGCCCTGGAAGTCATTCCGTAAAGTAGTCCCCTGTACTGATTCCCTCCATCCTGCAACATCTCACCCATTAACCCAAAAGGTATTCCCGACATTTCCACAAGCCAGAAATCAGGTGGCAGGTCCCTGTCGAAGTACTCTCCGAACCATAACCTGTTGATATACGGGAAATGTTCCATATAGAGGTTCGCGCTGTTTGTAAATCCATCCCGTTCGTTATACTGGTTGGCTGAATGAAGATCTATCAGTGCCTCATCGCGGTTGTTGTCAAGTACTTTCCGTAGCCTCTTCATTGTTGTCCGGTCAAAAGCAACATCATCAAGATACAAACCGTCGATTTCCATTTTCTGTGTGAGCCATTGTATTCCCTCAATATAATAGTTATGCCATCTCGACATGCCTGAGTTAATGATTGCCGCATCTTTTAATGAGGGAACAAACCATGCTGCCATATAATCATCACCCAGATGTTCCTGTAGCCAATTGAATCCATCCCCGTTTCCTTCACTGAATATTTCGTGTCCAAGGCTTCTTATCGCAAAGATTTCAGGTGCCCGGTTAGAGAGTTCCCTGATTGTATTGTAGATCTTGACTTTCATACCCAGAGAATGTGCCGAATCAATATATGCTTTCATTTTATCCTGCTCAAGGAACGGGTAATTTATCCAGGGATTTATCCTGGTGGCATGATGTACATTAACAGTGTTTGCCCCGTATGCCAATATACTGTCAAGATTCTCATATCTGTGGTAAAATCGTGTGCTCCACTGTTTATCGGTATTAATAGTCTTAAAAGGGGTTAACAGCAGGTTTGTTGTAAAAACGATCTCTTCTCCTTTTTCCAAATGGATCCGGCCGCTGTAACATTCCACCATCACACTGTTTTCAAGTGTGTTTAACCTTATTCCTCCTTTTCCTTCGTTATCCCATCCAACCGGCATTGTCAACGGCTTTTCCCTGTAAAAATTTGTATTAAGCGGGCGTTCATAACTGTCATCTCGCAATGAGAATTGTAATCCACCATTTACATTCCCGATCCATGCATCTTCCTGGTGTTTCATCCTGTCCCATTTCCATCTGACAGAGTAGGGCCTTTTACCACCTCTGTAGCCCAGTCCCATGAAATATTTCGCAAATTTTTTCCTTACGGGAATATTAAGTTGAAAATTGGTAAGATCTGTGCTCTCTTTAGCAGTTATGGCAATTCGTATATTGGTAAATCCATCTGATTCGATAATACCTGTGGTATTTACGGAAAGAAGCCTGTTTTCTGAATTAACTTCCCAACTGTGAGCTCCAGGTCCGGTCTCATCATATTCAACTTCGTCGTAACTGAAATAAAGCCTGTTTCCATCTGCACTAAAAATATTAAAGGTAAGCGGTGCGGCCAGAACTTCTTCGCCCGTGGAATTTATCCGGGTATTATTCCCATTAAAGTATGTACGGTATGATGCAGGCAACCCTGAATTTCCTATTGTTACTTCCCTTCCAAGAATCTTCAGAATATTGTCTTTAAGTTCAACACTTGTAAAAGGAGACACTACGTTGTAGTCAAAACCCAGGTCTGAATCCAGCCATCTTAATCTTGTCATTCTCCATGGTTCATTATCTCCATGGTCAGCAATTATCTCTTTTTTTATCTTCAGGTTTATTGGAATGGTTTGAGATTCCCGGTCATCAGGCTTAATAGTTACACTTCCTCTTAGTTGACTTATTTCAAGATCTTCGGGAATCATCATACCACACCATAACGGCTGTATCTCATAACTTTCTACCTTAACTGTTTTTTTAAACAGTTTCCCATCCCATCCTCTTCCCGACGTATTAAAAGATGATATTTTATCAGACCTAATTATAACATTACCATTTTTATCAGTTATATCACTGAATGTTACCCCAATATCCTCTATGTCATTACTCATGTTAAACAGACCGATCTGAAATGTAAAATATTCACCTCTCATTGGCTCACCTGTCACCTCTTTAGCTGGCCCGTCAATAATCCATTTCTGAGGGAGATGTTTTTTCATCCTTATTGAGTTGAACCTGGTCTCGGGAAAAAGCAGATAAGAGTTTTCTGGATATGACGATACCATATTCTGAACCTCTTTCCTGGTCGCTATGATTTCCATGGGGTAGAAGCTGTTGAATTGATCTGTTGATTGAAATGAAACAACTTCTGCTTCAGGGAGGTTCCTGATTTTTGTGCTGTCTGTTAATTTATGAAGCGAGACCCATGCATTATCGGTTTTATATTCTGCTTTAGGGTAATTAACTTTGGGATAATTGGTTCTGCCTTCCTGTCTGCCAGGAAGGTAATAGAGAAAATAGGTTCCTTTACCCGACAGAGGCTGGAATACAAATTCTCCATGTTCCCTGTTTATTTCCAGGGGATAGATGTTATCCACTACGTTGCCATGAACCCCGTCAGTAATAATAACAAGCTTGTTCTCAGGATTGCTGTCCCGCCTTCTCCATTCAATATTCAGATATACTGCATCGGCATTGGTGCTGACTATTAACTCTGCCCTGTGATAACCGAGAGTGTCAGCAAACCAATCTCCGGTAGTATAAAACACCTCCTTTTTTGACCTGCCACATCCGAAGACAAAAACCAGAAATACAATTGCAGAAAGCAGATAAACTCTCCGGATAAATATATGCGCGCCCATATTATTATATTTTTCCCCACTTAAAAGTAGGAAAAAATTCGGAAATACGGAATGTTGGAATTAAAATTCAAATTTCGCCATAAGCTGAATACGTTCCGCTTTACCTAGAGCATCATTCTGGACTCTTTGTGCGCCCCACATGTACTCAATACCAGTTGAGAATTGTTTTACTGGCTGCCAAATAAGATTAATATGACCTATTCCTCCGCGCTTCAATGCAAGAGGATTTCGAGAATCTGGTGTATCAAGCCATCCGTAGGCATACGCAAGATGCGATGACCA
>JAUVKT010000145.1 GCA_030596125.1 Bacteroidales bacterium
TAATTTAAGAAAAATATTTGCATAGAATTTAATATTAGAAAAAAAATGTGATTTAGAGTACAACCAATAGTTTTGAAGGATGTTAACTCGCCTATTCTTTCCTGGAATTCTACTAGCTACTGCAAAGAGACATTACATAAAACATTTCACGGGCAATAAGACGTGTTGTTTTGTCGTAAGTTTCAGCTTCCAGCGGGGTATTATTTTAATATCCCCTCAATCCTTGAAATATCACCATCATTAATGGCTGGTTCTATATCAAGTATGTTGCATATAATATTATAGATATCGACATTATGAATTGAAGGAGCAATATACCCATCCTTAAATGCCGGACCATCAGCAAAAAATATCCCATGCATATCCCTGTTGGCAGGATCATAACCATGAGTTCCCCTGCTTCTCATATAATAATTTTCGCGGCGTGAAGCAACAATACTCCATGAGCTATCTGCCTCTGCCACAATTCCCGGAAACCGGCTGTGCGTTCCGTAGTGATAATGGGGCGGAAGTGTTTCAGACGACCATCCCTTTACTCCGGGGGTGCTATTTAGAATAGCTAAAACACTGTCTTTATACTCTTCAACCGGGTCAATAAGTATCACAGGGTTACCACCATTATAATACTCTACTAAACCATCCGGAATAATATCCAGAAGATTAGCCACACGATCACCGGAGATTTCTCCCATACCGTGATCAGATACAATAATAGTGTTTACCCTTTTACCTATTGGCAAACCTGCAATTCTATTCAATAACTCACCCACGATTCCATCGAGATAAGTAACTACAGAGTCGGTTTCGGCAGATATGGGTCCAAATTTATGAGATATGCCATCAGGTTCATCAAAATAGAGTGTTATAAATCCTGGCCTCTCTTTTTTCGGAAGAGAGAGCCAGTTGATCACCGAATCGAGTCTCGCTGAGTAGGGTATCGATCCATCATATCTACTCCAGTAAGTAGGTTGATGTCCATTGATAGGCGCCTCAGAGCCTACCCAGAACATCGAAGCAGCAATCAGTCCGTTCTTCTCTACTGTTGTCCATACAGGCTCACCACCATAAAAATCTCCATTTTCGACCATACTGCGATTACCGATCCTATAGAGCAATTCCAGATCAGGAGCGTAAAATGTATTATTTATCAAGCCATGATGATCAGGATACAGGCCTGTCGCGATTGAATAGTGATTTGGAAATGTTTTTGTAGGAAATGATGATACCAGGCTTTCAGACTTAACCCCGTCAGCTGCAATATCATCAAGATTGGGAGTATCATACAGTTGATCATAATCCCACCTGAAACCGTCAAGAGAGACAAGCACAACATACTGTTTTCTCCCTGTAAACAGTAAAACCAGAACCGTTATTGCAACAAGCGCAAAAAAAGCATAAAGCCACTTTTTATTCATCTTTAGTAAATTTTAAAAATTATACTTAAACCCGGTCATCTCCTCAGACAGGCTCCATAATCTTGCAGAAGTCTCTTTATCATAGGAGTTTCTGCCCGACAAAAGAAGGGCCGGAAAACCATACGCCTGTCTGAAACCGGCCGGCCCTATATATTCACTCCCTGAAAAGCTCCGGTCGGTAGCTCCTGTCACTGTCGGCAGAGCACCCTTGGCGGGTGTCATAAGCAACATATCTTCCAGCCTCTTAAGGAAAGGAGGTAACGATATAAGATTGGTTGACGATATCCCCGGATGCACGGCAAGCGAAATGGTACTGCTTTCTGCCTGTTTTAATTTTCTGTCTAATTCATATGTAAAAAGCAGGTTAGCCAGTTTACTCTGCCGGTAAGACTTCATCCTGGAATAATCTTTCGTACTGTTAATATCATCAAAATTTATTGTCCCGTTAAAATGTGCAATACTGGAAATGGTTACTACTCTCGAACCGGCTGTCCCCATAAGAATGTCAAGCAACAACCCTGTAAGCAAAAAGTGTCCAAGATGATTAGTTCCAAATTGCATTTCAAAACCGTCAGTTGTAAGTTTATAAGGTGTAGCCATTATGCCGGCATTATTTACCAGGACATCAAGTGTGTCATATTTTGATCTGAATTCTCCGGCAAATCTTTTAACTGAATCCAGTCTGGCCATGTCTAATTCCATCACTTCGACAATAGCGCCAGGGTTTTCATCTTTTAAAACAGACAAAGCCTTGCCGGCTTTCTCACGATTTCTGCAAGCCATAATTACCCTGGCATTTTTTTGCAAAAAAACCCGCGTTGCCTCAAATCCTATTCCACTATTTGCTCCTGTTACAATAAATATCTTTCCACTTTGATCAGGAATATTCCTGTAATCCAGCAATCCTGTTTTTTTCTTCTCTGAAATACTCATAATAAAATCATCAACTGTTATCACTCCTGTTTTCCTCTACAAATATAACACATGAAGGTGATGTTATGTTGATTGATTTTCCGGAATAAACAGGTATTCCTGACTCCTTGTCTATAAAAAACAGGGCAATATTATCAGACCGCTGATTTGCCACCAGCATAATCATGTTATTACTGTCGATTGCAAAGTTTCTTGGCCAGTCTCCCTCACACGACACATGTTTTATCAACTCCACAATTCCGGAATCGGCGATCTTAAATGATGCAATTGAATTATGTCCGCGATTACTTACATACAGGTAGGTGCCACAATGGGAGATCTTAATATCAGCGCAAGAGTTTACACCAGAATAACCTGCCGGTAAAGTTTTAATTGTTTGAATATTTATAAAGTCGCCTGTAAGGGTTCTTTTTAAGACAACTACCTCGGAACTTAATTCATTTACCACATATAAATACTTCCTCTTTTTTCCGGGAGTAAAATGTCTGGGGCCTGATCCATCCGGCAGGTCAAAAGGCCTCTCCGGGATCAGGTTAAGATTATTTCCGTTATAAACCATCCTGTACTCTAAAAGTCTGTCAAAGCCAAGGTCAGATACCAATAACCTGTTAGTCCCGGGAATTTGTAATGCCATATGTATATGTGAAACCGTGCCACTGTCATCATTATACTCAAAATATAATGTCTCAACATCCGGTAAACCATCACTCCTGTTTCCTAAAACAGACAAGCTACCGTCACCATAATTTGATAAAAACAGGTATTCTCCTTTTTCATCACTGCTTACGTGACACGGACCGACACCTGAAATTTCACAATAACCAATATTAACCAGGCTCATCTCCTGCCAGTCAAACTTTATAGTTGTAACACCTGCCTTTTTCCTCCCGGCATCCGGCCCGGTTTCATTTACGGCATAAAGCAATCCCCCATTCGGAGCCAGAGTAATAAATGAAGGATTTTTACCGGCTTTTACTCCGGTAATTTCGGTGATATTAACTGAACCGGAATCAATTTTGTATAGTTTAACCCCCTCTTCGGATGATTCAGAATAGCTGCCGGTTACAAAATATAAATCCCTGTCTAAATTCCCTGTCTCATTCACACTGGTAGAACATGACAGAGTAAAAACAGCAACTACCAATAATAAAACTAATTTCATAACAGATCTGATGTTAAATTGTCTCAAATTCTTTTCTTTTTTAATATTTCTTCCCGTTGGTCGTTTGTCGTTTGCTTTGTCCGCTGTAGCTTTAGCGAAAGCGGATCGTTCGCCGTTCGTCTACCTGTTATATTCATCAAAAAAATCATTCCCCTTGTCGTCGGTAAGAATAAAGGCTGCAAAGTTTTCAACCCTTATCTTTCTAACTGCCTCCATTCCCAGCTCTTCAAAATCAACAATCTCTACAGATTTAATATTATCATTTGCCAGCACGGCAGC
>JAUVKT010000080.1 GCA_030596125.1 Bacteroidales bacterium
ATTTTAAAAGATAAACCCCGCAATTGCGGGGTTATATTTTTATTACTTTGGCGGAGAGAGGGGGATTCGAACCCCCGGTACAGATTAACCCGTACGCCAGTTTAGCAAACTGGTGGTTTCAGCCACTCACCCACCTCTCCATAAAAGCTTTGCAAAAGTATAAAATCAGTTCTATTATCACAAATTAAAGAATATATTATTGACAAAACATTAAATATTATAGGCTATTCCCATAACATCAATTATATTTATGCATCATAACCCTAAAATAATCACGCTATGACAATGAACCGAAGAAATTTTATTGGGAAAGCCGCCCTCGGAGCAGGGGCCATTACAATTATTCCGCGCCACGTTATGGGCGGAAAAGGATACATTGCACCAAATGATCGTATAAACCTGGGATATATCGGGGTCGGAAAACAGAGTTATGGCCTGGTAAATTCAATTAACGGATGTAAAGAAACATTCGTTCTCGCAGCATGTGATGTAGACAAAATGAAACTCGCCAGTTTCAAAACCGCTGCTGAAAAAGCTAACAAATCCAAGTTAAACAACGGATCACATATTATTGATACATATGAATTTTATCGCGACCTGCTCGCACGTAAGGATATTGATGCCGTTGTTATTGCCACACCTGATCACTGGCACGCAATGATCGCCGTTGATGCAGCCAAAGCCGGAAAAGACATCTACTGCGAGAAACCAATGGCTCTTACCGTAACTGAAGGACGGGCAATGGTGTCTGCCACCAGAAAATATAACAGGGTATTCCAGACAGGTAATATGCAGCGATCATGGCGTAATTTCAGACATGCATGTGAGATGGTAAGTAATGGATATATCGGACAGGTTAAAGAGATAAATATAAGTATCGGAGATCCCCATATAGCTTGCGAACTGCCTGCCGAAACAGAACCTGATTATCTCAACTGGGACATGTGGGTCGGGCCCTCACTCTTCAGGAACTACAATGCCATTCTCTCTCCTCCGGTAGAAGAACCGGGTTGGCCTTTGTGGAGACTATACCGTGGATTTGGCGGTGGAATGATAACAGACTGGGGAGCTCACATGTTTGATGTCGCCCAGTGGTCTCTCGGAATGGACAGTTCCGGTCCGGTTGAGTTTATCCCTCCCGAAAAAGGAGCCAAAAGAGGAATGAAAATGATCTATGCCAATGGCGTGGTTATGAACCATGTAGCATGGAATGAGGAGAATGCCGTACAATTTGTCGGGTCTGACGGTACGATTGAGGTAAGCCGGTCGTTCTACAAATCTGATATTAAAGGTCTGACAAAAAAGGAACTGGGACATGGTGACACACCTCTTTACAGGAGTGACGATCATTATCAGGACTGGATTGATGCAATTAAAAACAGGACAAAACCTATATCAGATGTAGAGATCGGGCATCGTACCGCATCAGTCTGTAATATTGTAAATATTGCATACGACCTCGAACGGCCTCTTAAATGGTCACCTTCACATGAAAAGTTTATTGACGATGATGGAGCTAACGACCTGCTGAGAAGGCCATTCAGGGGAAAATGGGATTTAACTGACTTTTAAAAGTTGGCGCGGGTCTCCTAATTAAAAGTTGGCGCGGGTCTCCAGACCCGTGCCTCCTCTACTCTATATCCATCCAGCAGCTTTATCAATCAGAGAAACAACAACAATTATCCTCATTACTATTTTAATCTTTTCAATACTGATATCTACTGCTATCGCGGTAATATCATGAACCGAGCATGACAAAATTTTATATGCATATGAATATAATAAAGATTATTTCACTCATAATATATGTTTTTGCATATAATTATTTATCTTTGCTATATATTATATTCAAAAGCATATAATGAAAAAGCTTGCAGATTTTGTAAAAGAGCGACGAAAAGAGGTAAAAATGACACAGGAAGAGTTCGCTGAAAGAGCGGGGGTAGCATTAACAGTTATCAGGAAGATTGAACAGGGAAGAACTAACCTGAACATGAGCAAAGTCAACCTGGTATTGAATATGTTTGGTCATGAATTAGGCCCTGTGAACTCAAGAGAATTGAAGGCAAATAAGAGTAGTTGATATGAGAAGTGCAGAGATATATTATAAAGAGGATCTTGCAGGAATACTGACAGAGACTGATGATGGATATTATGTCTTTAAATATGAGACAGGTTATGTTTCCTCACATCCTGATGATTTTATCACATTTACCATGCCGGTTTCTTCTTCGCAATATCGGGAAAAAAGACTTTTCCCCTTTTTTGAGGGATTGATCCCTGAAGGATGGTTGCTGGATATTGCATCCAGGAACTGGAAAATCAATCCGAACGACAGAATGGGTTTATTACTTGCCTGCTGTCAGGACTGTATAGGGGCTGTTAGTGTAAAACCAATACATCTGAATAATGAATAATAGATGTTTATACTGCTATGGCGCATTGAATGGTGAATCAGATTACCATGAGAAATGCACTCTTGAGTTTTTCGGGACCAGGCAGGCACCTGTGATAGATTATTCATTGAACCAGATGACTGAGCTGGCAAAACATGTTGTTGAACGTAGTGTATCTGTCCCGGGTGTCCAGGCAAAACTATCGATGACTCTAATTAGTGAAACAAAAAAACGGTCTAATACCAGGCTAACAGTTGTTGGGGTTCCTGGAGGAAACTATATTTTCAAACCACCAACAGAATATTATCCGGAAATGCCGCAAAATGAGCACCTTACTATGAGAATGGCAGAGGCATTTGGAATCAGGGTTGTCCCCTCCAGTTTAATTCGATTAAAATCCGGCGAGCTATCCTACATAACCAGAAGGATTGACAGGAGAGGCGACGGAACCAAAATACACATGATCGATATGTTTCAGATACTTGAAGCCTTCGATAAATATATAGGATCAATGGAGAGAATAGGAAAGGCTTTGGGAGATTATTCCAGCAATCCATTGTTGGATAAGATCCTGTTCTTTGATCTGACACTGTTTAGTTTTTTAACAGGCAATAGTGATATGCATTTAAAAAACTTCTCAATGATAGAATCACCATCAGGTTGGGTGTTATCGTCAGCCTATGATTTACTAAATGTAGTTATTATCAATCCTAAGGACACTGAAGAGATGGCTTTAACTATAGGAGGGAAAAAGAAGAAACTATCTCGTTCCATATTCGATAGATTCGGCCAAAAGATGGGATTGAGTGAAGCGCAGACCAAAGGTGCTTATAAGCGAATTGAACGAAACATTCCGAAAGCCCTTGACCTTCTTGAGAGATCGTACTTGTCAGAAGAAATGAAGAAATCGTATTTGAAGGTTTTAGAAACCAGAAGTAGGATTTTAGCGCCATAACAGGATGCAGTTAAAGAAAGAAATATATATTTTCTGTATTCTATTGCATATACGGAAACCTTTTCTAATTTTGCAGCACTTTTACCGCCTACGCCAAGGCTACGGCGGTGGCACCGGGGTATAGCGCAGCCCGGTCCCGATAAATCGCAACCGCTGAAGGCGGACGCGAATTTTTCGAGGATCCTCGAAAAACATCATTTCGCCGGATGCGAAATTTGTTTTTCGGGACTAGCGCACCAGAATTAGAAAATGTACTTTGTATATATATTAGAATCAAAAAAGAATAATAAATACTATATTGGTCAGACTGAAGATTTAGATGCAAGGTTGGAAAGACATAATTCAGGAAGAAACAGATCAACCAGATCAGGGAGGCTATGGAAGATCAAATTCTGGCAGGAATATGAAAGCCGAAAAAAAGCCATTCAGATTGAGCGATTTTTAAAGGGAATGAAAAAAAGAGAATTAGTAATAAAATATGTAAAGGAAAATAATTTTCGGGGTATAGCGCAGCCCGGCTAGCGCACCTGCTTTGGGAGCAGGGGGTCGCAGGTTCGAATCCTGCTACCCCGACAAACAAAAAGGACCAGCAATCGAAGATTGTTGGTCTTTTTCGTTTTCACGAGGCGTTGAAAGCCTGCTTTCATAAGCATGTGGAAATGAAAAAGGAGACCACGTTAGTGGTCCTTTTTGTTTGATTCACCCCCTAACCAGGATCACGCGAACAGAGAGAGCGTAATCCTGCTACCCCGACAGCGTTTCAGAAGATATATTCTGGACAAGGTTACAATAAAGGATACAGTTCAAATGAATTGTGTCCTTTTTTTATATGATCGAAAGTAAATATAGCTGTCAGTGATCACTTTTTAAGCCTTCAAATTCATCATAATATAAACTCTTACGGAGTCATATATCTCGTAACCGAGTCCCTTGCAGGAGATGGCTGCAATTGGTGACCACCTGGGGAGCGAGTTAAGGCGAAGCCGTCGCAGCGACCAGTGGGCCAATTGGTCAGCCGTGATTGAGCAGGGGGTTATATCTTGAGTGCAAAAACCGGACCCGTTGACCACCCAATACCGGTATTTATATATTTTTAAGTATCTGAAATACAATGGTTTCTATTACTGCCTTTATAATTATATCACAATATTTGTTTAGTGGTCAATATGTTCGGTTTTTCCACAATAATAAGAGACTTCCAAAAGAAAGGATATGATTTGATTTCAGCTTTGGAAGGAAATGATTTACTAAGTAATGATCCAACAAGAAAACTTATAAGACAGGTCTTTGGAGCAATATCCCAATACGAAAAATCAATTCTAATTAGTAAATTGCGTGTAGCCAGAGATCGTAAACGATTAGAGACTGGAAAATGCGGGGGAAGAAATGGGTATAAAGATTCTGAGGAAGAGCCATTGTAGAGCTAATAAAGTCTTTAAGGCGTAAGGCAAGGGGAGGGAGAAGGCG
Organism: Bacteroidales bacterium; assembly: GCA_030596125.1. Lineage (GTDB taxonomy): Bacteria > Bacteroidota > Bacteroidia > Bacteroidales > VadinHA17 > JAUVKT01. The sequence continues at coordinate 4,819 of JAUVKT010000080.1, forward strand.
TACATATAGAGAAGTAGCCAATTACCTTAACGATAATGGTTATGGTACTATTGACGGAAAGGCATTCTCCATAGATCGGGTACAACAGATAGGAAATTAGTAACCAACCAAATATTAAAATCATGGAAAAGGAATTGTTTATCATACAAGATTTATTAAGGGAGAATAATGATCATCTCAAAACTATTCGTCGTTGGATCGCGATTGCAGGGTTTATCTTCATTACTATCCCAATAACAGTAATAATTCTATCTATTCTGGGAGTATTATCATTAGCTATTTTATGATGGAAAAACTCACAAAAGCAGTCGGATATATCAGGATTTCTACTCCGGAACAAGTCCACGAGGGGGAATCCCTAACTACTCAACGAAAACAAGTAGAAGAATACATTGAACAAAAGGGGTGGAGGGAATGGACTCTGCATCAAGTACATCAGGTAGTAAAACCAATTTAAATACTATAGTTATGAGAACACTATTACTAATAGTCATTCTATTTTCAATTTTTGGATGTAAAAAAACTGAAGATTTATCAGGAACATATCAAGTGATAAAATATTCTGAGATGCGTATTATTGAACACTCATTATTACATAATCAGTATGTGGATTCATATGATACACTTTATTATGAATTTTCGAATGGGATGATTATTATGAAAGAAGATGTAGGATATGAAATTGATTCAGATGTAAGGGAATATCATATTAAGAATGATTCGTTAATTATAATCAATGGGCCACACTTCATTAAGTTTGGGAATTCATATATACATTATTCTGAGAATCCTGATACTGTGCAATTAGCCTTTGCAAAATCTTGTTGCCGAACTATAAAACTTACCTTATTATTGAATCAGACTGAAAAATCGAAACAATGACAGAACTAAGATTTACTCCAATTTGGAAAAACCGGTCAGACTGGTTCTTCGTCATATTTAGGGATTTTTTCAATAATCACAATAAAGTTTAAGTATCAGATAAGCAGGTAAATAATTCATTATTTCTATTGCTATTAAAAACGGAATTATAATGCCGAGGAATAATGGGCCTGTGGAATGGCATGTTAGTGGAATCAAGAGTGTCAAAAGGCTGAGAAATGGAACAGTTAGCTTGAGTTATTACAAAAAATGCGATTTGTCTCAGAATGAATGAAACATCCCCAAATATGACGAAGAACCGGGAATTTGCACATAATATTACGGTTTCTTTTTATTACTCCTGAAATATTGCTTATGCCTTGAAATAATTTTGAAGAAGAGACCCGGATCACTTCCCGTGAAAATTTTTCCAAAAATTGTTCCACTGAACTAACAGTAAAGAGGTCTATTACTATTACCCTTGTATTCTTTCTGTTTTTTGTGATTGTGGCAGCTACTTTCTCAACCAGCGAAGACTTTCCCTATCGCCGTGGCGAGATATGGTACTATACGCAAAGGTTAATAATTTTTAGCAATTCTGCACAACTCATTCTGGCTAAACCCGTTGTTGTCTAATTACTTATTCTCTCATATACCCTAACGTAATCAACTTCCATTGTCTGGGGAAAAGCATCCTTATCAATCCCGTTTACACCTCCCCAGTCTCCTCCAACGGCTACATTTAGAATTAAACAGAAAGGTTTATCATATGGCCATTTAGTATCTCCAAGGCCCTCGTTCATATATTCAAAATAGAGACTATCATTAACGAATGCCTTCAGGTAATCAGGGGTCCATTCCAGAATATATGAATTAAAGTCAGTGGTTGCTTCCGGAATCAAAATGGTAGCAGTTTTTTGAGTGCCGGCTCTCCAGTGGTAATCCTTTGAATGTGCTGATGCATGTATAACACCAGATTCATAACCAACATGCTCCATAATATCTATTTCACCAATAGCAGGCCAGTTACCATCATTAAATGTCCAGCCTGCAGGCATCATCCAAATAGCAGGCCATGTCCCTACGCCATTTGGCAATTTGGCGTTAACTTCAATCTTCCCATAGGTCCAACCTGTTTCAGACACTAACCTTACTGAAGTAAATTCTTTGCCCTCATAGTCGTTCCTTATGGCAATTATCTTCAACACACCATTTTCTATCCTGGCATTTTCTTCAAGCCCTGCAGTATAATGCTGTGCTTCGTTATTACCCCAACCTGAAGCGTTTCCTTCGGTATCGTATTTCCATTTTATTGAATCAGGTAACCCTGTATAGTTAAATTCATCATTCCATACAAGCTGATATTTGATTGTTCCATTATCCTCCGGGTTTATGGATGTATTCTTACAACCTGATACTGCATAAAGAATTAGAAACAACAGTATTAATCTGTCTATTATTGTCATAGTTGTTTAATTAAAATGTCTGAATTTGAGTTTACCTGGTAATTCTTGCCACAATGGCTAAATAAAACAGGTTCAGTTCCTTTGTTAATGATGTTCAGAATACCATGTTTTACTATTACTTCGAGCAAATTGCCTTTCCAATAAAGAGGATAGATAATCTGAGAAATCTCCTTCGGCAGTTTTGGTTCAATTCTTAATTTTCCACCAACCATACGTATTCCTCCAAAGCCACAGACAATGATTTGCCATACCCCTCCCAGGGATGCCCCATGTATTCCATGATCGGAAGATTTCATATTCATTCCCAAATCAATAGTTGCTGCCTGCCGGTATAAACTGTAAGATAATTCACGATTGCCCAGATCACTTGCCAGGATTGAGTGTGTTGAAAAGCTTAGTGATGAATCGTGTAATGTCCTGGCTTCGTAGTAATTATAATTAGCCAGCTTTATTTCAGGACTAAATCTGTTTTCGAGCAGATACATCAGCATTACAACAGATGCTTGTTTTGTAACCTGCATTTTGCCTACCTGACTCAAACTATAATCCAGAAATATAGATCCTACATGCTCCTGATTTTTATATTTGGTCAGATCAATATCCGTCAGAGTCAAATAGGTATCATCTTGCGGGATGATACTGTTTTCATTTGGATGAGGGAGGTAAATGAGAGGAAGCTTTTCTTCCAATTCTTTGATTTCACTATTGAGATTCAATACAGGGTCAAGCCTGGAAAAAATCTCAGGCTTTTCGTCTTTCAACAGATGATAATAATGAATTGCATTTTCGATACACCAATAGGCGGTATAATTTGTAAACGCATCGTTATTTATGTGCTCTTTATATTCATCAGGGCCAATAACTTCATTGATATGATACTGTTTTTTGTCGTTGTTCCACTCTAAACGGCTGGCCCAGAAAATTCCGGTATCCAACAGGATCTCATACCCGTATTTGTCCATAAAATCTTCATCGCCGGTTACCTGGTAATATTGCCAGATAGCAAAAGAAATATCTGAAGTAATATGCTGTTCAACAAATCCACTCCAGATCTTGGTAGATTCACCTGTTATGATATCAGCTGCACCCCAAACCGGAGTTACTTCGCCATCATCAGCCCATGCCGATTCCCATGGGAACATTGCCCCTTTATACCCGTTATCAATGGCTTTTTTACGTGCTCCATTAATAGTATTAAAGCGGTATTCTAATAAACTTCGTGCGATTTGAGGCTGGGTGAATGTAAAAAAGGGTAATATAAATAATTCAGTATCCCAGAAAGAATGTCCTTTGTAACCTTCTCCTGAAAGACCTTTGGCACCGATTCCCATCCGGTTATCGTTCGCTGGCGTCATTATTAACAAATGATATTGTGCAAACCTTATTGCCAACTGATTAAAATCGTCGTTACTCTCAATTTTAATATCAATCGCATTCCATTTTTCAGTCCACACTTTTGCCGAAAGATGTTGCAGCGCGTTGTATCCCGAATCGCTGGCAGATTTAACCTGTTCAATCGAATACTCTCTCAATGACTTCAACGATAATGATTCAAACTCTTTGTCGCGGGTAGTGTATATATTAGATATTTTTTCAAGTGTAATAGTTTGATTTACCTCCACATCTGCATTGTAAATCATAAAGACTTTGCGCCTGTCCATTTCAAAACGGGAGTTTACTTCAGCACCATTCAAAGAAACTGAGTGAGCAGTATTGTGTATAAAAGTGATTCCTGATTGTGTAGTTTGTTGCAGCATCTGCACATACTTTTTGTCGAAAATCCGCTTTTCTCCTTCATGAAAATGCTGCGCACCGCTGTTGCTCATTTGCCCGTTGATACCACTGTCAAACTGTATTTTTGCTGATTGATTCAATGCCTTGATTTCCACTTTAGCAGCCATCAAATGCAAATTGTCAAACGAAATAAAACGTTTAAAGGAAAACTGAAATGCTTTTCCTTCCTCATTTTTCCAGTTAAATTCCCTGGTTACTTCGCCGGTTTTCAGGTTGAGTGTCCGGTGATAATCTGAAAATAAGCCCTGGTCTAAACTTAACAATTTGCCATCAATCCGGATATCTATATTTGAAACATCAGCTGCGTTTGGTAGTTCTGTAACATCATATTCGTCAAACTTATTAAATGTGCCGGATACAAACATGTTACGCACCTGGTTTATATACCTTTCCTCCGTTGCCATGCGCATTCCCATATAGCCATTACCCTGGCAAAAAATGGTTTCACATTTCCCCTGAAACCGTGTATCAAAATCATTTTCTGTAACAAGCCAACTCTTTAAGGCTCCTGTGCCTTTATTATATAATATCATCTGATTTTGGTTTTTATCTTATTACTACGTCCCATTCTCAGACCACGGGATAACAAATATAGGTTTTCTTCCTGACGATTTTATCATCCAAATACTGTTTTAAACAGAATACAGGTTCAGCCAGCAATCACCCGTCCAACCCCCGGTAGAAAGAGATAAGCCAGACTAAGCAGGGAAAGATCATATACGAAGGGTGAGAGACGAAAAAAGAAAGGTACAAGTTACATGTTTGGAACGGTCATGCAATAATTCTTAATGAGGATTATATTTTTGTCGGATTAATAATCCGAACACTAATAATCCTAACGGAATAGCTAAAAACCTGGTTTCATTAGTTAACCAGTATGTTATCACCCGGCGTTTCAGCCTTTTATTCTGTCTCTTCTGTTTCAGGTTCTTCTTCACCACCTCCCTCGTCTGTATCTTCACGTGAGAGAACAGATAATAATACAATTTTCCATTCACCATCCACCTTCTCCATAAACCTTATGCATCTTGGTCCGCTACTAATAGAATCATTTTCATCAACCGAATATTCGTCATAGACTGCCCAGGCACAATCCTTATAAACTTTAATTATATAGTTTTTGTTTTTAACCTGTAAATTAGTTGGCTCCGGAGAATTCTCATACATTCCTTTGTAAAATGCACTAAATTCCTCCCATCCATCAGCCAGACCATCTTTCCCAACAGCAACTCCAACTGTGGTTTCATCCTGCAAAAAGGCTTCAAATTGTTGATCAATATCTCTGGCGAAATAAGCATTTGTTTCTTTCTCAATAACAGCCTTAATAGCTTCTTTTTCTTTTTCAATGTCAATTTTTTCCTGACAGGAAGTCCCTGCCAATATAATCAGAGCAAATAATGTCCATAAATACTTTTTCATGATTTGGTTGTTTTAAGGTTAACAACAGATAACAATATGCAAGTTATGAAATTAGTAGTTATAAATCTAAAATACTTGCAGGGGAGAAAATGGGAAGGGGAGAAACGGGGAAACGGAGAGGGGACTGCGATAGAAATACCGGAATGTTGTCATTGAAGAACATTTGACATTTGACATTTGACGTCTGACATTTGACATGAAGCTGAGAGGGGGAGAAACGAGTAAGGGAGGGGCCAGATTCAGGCACTTTAGAACCCGAATAATCCGAACACCTTCTATCTGCCATATCGGTAATGTCCGATAATTATATATTCAAACAGGCAATCGGCAAGCACCTGTCCGCCACCGATATTGTGTACGATTAAATATCTTTTTTTGTCTGCAGATCTTCTGTTTACAACAACTCCGATATGAGTAACCCCACCACCTAAATCCCAACAAACTATGTCACCCGGCAGATAGTCATCAGCCGTTAAGGTTATTGGTTTAACGTATCCGTGCCTTGAAAAATAGCACATCAGATTCGGAACTCTTCTATGGTCAATATTCCTGTCAGGATGAGAGAGTCCCCAATTTTGAGGATAGGTGTTAAAATTTACCATCATATCTTCATGTACCTCCTTTTGAAGGTCGATCCCAAGTTTTCTGTATGCCCGAATCACAACATCTGTACAGACACCCCTGTCGGCAGGCACGTCTCCACCAGGATAGTCAATACTAAAATATCCCGGGTCATATATCACAGTTTGCCTGGTCAGTTCAAGCGCAGAGTCAGAAAGCTCATCATAGAATGTCGACTGACAAATCGCCAGGCTACCTGTCCAGATAAAGATAAATATGCTTATGAAAGCTGTTTGCATATGTTTATAATTCATCTCCCATATAAATCCAACATCTAATATAGACAATTGTCCACTATTACCTAATTGGTTTAAGAGTAGAAGAGACAGCCCTGCCCCCTACCCCCGCTCATTGCTGCTTTAGGTTAGAAAACATGCCTGCTGTTAGAGATGATTTATAATTTTTTCACCAATTTTGAACTCTATTATTATTAAACAGACCAAGATAAAATGAAAAATCTATTCGCAACTCTCCTGATGGTACTACTGTTTATTCCGGCTTCAGGTATAGCCCAGAACAACAGCAAAGTGATAAAAAGTATTATTGAGATTGGTACCGGCGATAACCAGACAATGGACCATCTTGATGTGCTGACTAATAGGTTTGGTGGCAGGCTGGTCGGTTC
>JAUVKT010000061.1 GCA_030596125.1 Bacteroidales bacterium
CCTTCTTATAACGACCTGTTTCAATATAATTTGCAACTGTCTGAAGGGAAAAAATAAATCCCGAACAGGCTGCATTAATATCAAAGCTGAATGCATCCACAATGCCTACTTTATCACAGATGATATTTGCTGTGGCAGGGAATACCATATCGGGAGTTACCGTGCAACAAACAAGAAGATCGATCTCGTCAGGTGAAGTACCTGTCTTCTCCAGCAGGCCCTTAACAGCATTGGTTCCCAATACAGAAGTGCCCTGGTCCTTCCCTTTCAAAATTCTTCTCTCCTTAATTCCCACCCTCTGCATAATCCACTCATCAGAGGTATCAACCATTTTAGCAAGTTCATGATTGTCGAGCACATATTCAGGTACCCAGGCATTAATTCCGGTAATTGCTGCTCTAATCTTTTCCATTATTAAATCTCCTCTCTAATCTTGTTTGCCAGGTCTGCCTTAACAACATCCTTGGTTTGTAGAATCATATTCATAATAGCACGACGTTTCGACACACCATGCCCAATCACTACATTAGCGTTTATACCAACAACCGGGGTCCCGCCAATATTCTCAAAATTCAAACTATCAAAAAATTCATCTTTCAAACCACGCTCCCTGTAAATGCTATAAAACGCTTCAGCCTGTTTAATTACAATATTACCGGCAAAACCGTCGCAAACAATAACATCAGTCATATTGCCGGTGAACAGTGCGTTAGCCTCAATATTACCAATAAAATTTACCGCGGGATTTTCGTATAATAGTTCATATGCAGATTTCACCGCTATCGAACCCTTGGTCTCCTCCTCACCGATATTCAGGAGGCCGACACCCGGATCTTCAATCTTCAGAACATATCTGGCATAAAGTGAACCCAACCTGGCATACTGAAGCAATACATCAGGTTTACTGTCGGGATTAAGCCCAACATCAAGTATCACCGACCTGCGACCGTCTATAGCAGGAAGGAGGGCAGCAAGAGCCGGCCTGAAAACTCCCGGTATAACGTTAACAGTATAACTGGCGCCCACAAGCATTGCCCCCGTATTGCCGGCACTGGTAAAGCCATCGATATCTCCGTTTTTAAGCAATTTAAATCCAATGGCAATACTTGAATCAGGTTTCTGGGAATATGCCCTGGCGGGATTTTCTCCCATCTCAATAACCTGTGTGGAATGAACAATATCGAAACGGGAAGGATCGATACCCTCATCCTCTAATTTCTTAGAAATATATAAGTGATCGCCAACCAGAACTATCTTCTCGTCGCCGGACAGATGATCTATTGTATCTATTGCACCTTCGAGTACAGCACCAGGAGCGTAATCACCTCCCATTACGTCAAGCCCGATCCTCATAGGATTATCCCCTTTATATTAAGATGAAATCTCTTTATCGATAGCCAGTTTCCCCTTATAATGCCCGCATTCAGGACATACCCTGTGGTATAGTACCGTTGCTCCGCAATTTGAACACGTTGCAACGGTTGGGACTGTAGCTTTATAATGAGTTCTGCGTTTGTCCCTTCTCTGTTTTGATGTTTTTCTTTTAGGATGTGCCATTTCCGTAATTATTTATTCTCTATTCCTTCCTTTAACTTTCCAAGATCATTCCATCTCGGATCAATATTATTATCTTGTTCAGCATTGTGCTGCTCAATTTTATCAAGCATTTCGGGATTACATGTACTGTTTCCCGCTTCATCATCAGGGTGGTACCGCCCAAGTGGTAACCCAAGATGAACAAACTCATAAATATACTGACTAATATCCAGCATATTCTCTCCGAAAAGGATCGTAACAACCTCGTCATTAACCTCTTCCCACTGCTCTCCATATTTTATGAGCAGACTGTTATTTGTCTCTACCTTCTGGTCATACTCCTCAAGACATCTGTTACAGGTCAGCTTAACAAAGCCCTCAATTCTTATATTAAGCTCCATATGGACCGATCTCTTTACAAGAGTAACCACCGCTTTTAATTCACCGGCTCTTACTTCAGAATTTTCAAAATCTTCAAAAAACTCCCCGTTAACTTTTAACTCGTATTCATGACTACCCTCTTTAAGGCCTGTCAGCGGGATACTATAAAAGCCGGAATTCATCATATAAAATTGGTGTGCAAAAGTATAAAAGCTTATTCAATTATAAAAGTATTGTGTAGAAAAGTCTCGATTATGGCAAATGTCAGATGTCAAATGTTTTTCAATCTTCATACTCCATACATTTCCTCTTCCCATCTCCCCTATGCCTTACGCCCTTTGTCGTTCATCGTTAGTCGTTTGTCGTTGCTCTTCATCGTCATTCACCGGTAAAAATCTGCTACCGGCCGATTTTTTGTCATACCGTAAGAAGAAATGGCATACATTTATACCGGAAATAAGTATTTAAATTTATAAACATGAGAAAGAGAGATCATCCGGATCATAATCCGGTACTCGGGATCGGAGCGTTTCTTATAGCGTTCGGGCTCTTTATGGCAGTTATCATGCTCGACCTGTTAAAGCTTGGCGACGCAGGAGATTACATAATGTGGCAGACGCTGGTTTTGTTTATTGGAGTTATATCTCTTTTTAAAGGCAAAATTGTTAGTGCCATTATCCTCCTGTTAACCGGAACCTATTTCCTGCTTCCGGAACTCAATATTGAAATTCCGGAATTTATTGACACAATCTACTGGCCCACGGCAATTGTTATTGCAGGACTGGCATTTATTATCTCAGGAATATTCAGGAGAACACGTAAACTATAAAAAATGAATTAAAAATTTAAAACCAGGTATTATGATGCACAAAAATAAATTTCATGATCATCACTCCGGGTCCAATAAAATCGGGATTGGGATTGTACTTGTTCTGGTAGGATTTATCCTTGTAATAGAGAGAACCGGGTTTCTTCCCTCATATATTGAGAATATTATATTCAGCTGGCAAATGTTGCTTGTTGCCATTGGCTTTGTGATGACACTTGGGACAGGAAACAAGGGGCCGGGGCTAATAGTTATGGCTGTAGGTGGATTTTTTATCCTGCCAGAACTGTTTAACGTTCCATTCCGGACATACAGGCTCTTCTGGCCTGCAATATTTATTATTGCCGGAATAATTGTTATTACAAACTCCAAATGGTTCAGACCCGAAAGCTGGCGGTCGAAGTCGCAAAGCTCCAGTGATTATATCGATGTTGTACATATTTTCGGAGGAGGAGAGAGAATAGTAAGCAGTAACAATTTTCAAGGGGGTAAGATCTCATCCATCTTTGGCGGAGGTGAAATAGACCTTACACGGTCGTCACTAGCCCCGGGAGAATCGTTTCTCGAGATTGCATGTGTTTTTGGCGGGGTTTCACTTATTGTTCCACCCGATTGGAATATTGTTCTTGACGTTACCCCGATTCTCGGTGGATTTTCAGATTCTCGCAGGCTGGTTCCCGGTAATGCTATCGATTCATCAAAGACACTCATTATTAAAGGCGCTGTTATTTTTGGAGGAGGAGAAATTAAAAGTTATTAATCCGTTACCAGGATGATTCACCCTATTTTCGGTAACCGTTCAAGACTTACGGTTTGGTGGCTGATCTGGTTCTTTGTCGGATTGAGTCAGTCACAGATTCTTTTCTTTGCTGCAAATTGCAGCCTCACCGCTTCATTAATCGACGGTAGCCTTTCGGCCCTATTCTATGGCATCATTGCCATGGCAATATGGTTCCCTGTCATACAACTCAGTTCAGGAGAGGCAAAAACAGGGAGATTTATTCTTAACCATTTGATCTTAAGCGTTATCTCAGTTGCCATTTGGCTATTCGGCGTAAAATGGATTACAATGTCACTCCTGCAGGATTACTCTCTTTATGAAGATTGCTGGACAGACTCTTTTTACTACAGGCTGGGGGCCGGACTATTTATATATGCTTTAGTTATTCTTACATATTACCTGTTTATAAACATAGAGAAAATAAACAGGAAAAACATAAAAGAGGCCAACCTCGAAAGGATGCTAAAAGAGACTGAGTTAATGTTGTTACGGTCGCAGATAAACCCCCATTTCCTTTTTAACAGCCTCAATTCTATAAGCTCACTTACCATTACAAACCCCGAAAAGGCACGCGAAATGGTTATTAAACTGTCTGACTTTATGAGGTATGCGCTCTCCCAAAAAGAAGACAGGATAGTTCCCCTTAAAACTGAACTTGAAAATATGAAGCTCTACCTGGAGATAGAAAAAACAAGGTTCGGTGAGAAACTTGTGCTTGAAGAATCAATAGAGGAAGCCACACTTGAAGCGAAGGTTCCAAATATGATACTCCAGCCCTTGTATGAAAATGCTATAAAGCACGGGGTATATGAGAGCGTCGAAAAGGTTGTTATAGTAATTAAAATAAATATGCATGGCAACGGATTAATCATCAGGATAATAAATGATTTTAATCCCGAAAACGTTCCGGTCAGGGGTACCGGCACAGGCCTTCAGAATGTTCGCAGAAGAATCGATCTGTTCTATAACAAAGAAGCTTACCTTACTACTAAAAAAGAAAACAGTAAATTTATTGCTGAACTATATATCCCGTTAACCGGCTGATCAAATTATTCAGATAAATATTAATTCAATGACTGTCAAACAAAACATCAAAGTACTGATAATAGAGGATGAAGAGCCGGCCAGAGTGCTTATTAAACACTACCTGTCCGGATATAGTGAGATTGAAGTGGTAGGTGAATGTGCCGATGGTTATTCAGGACTCACATCTATACGTGAACTATCACCCGACCTGGTGTTTCTGGATATACAGATGCCTAAACTGACCGGGTTTGAGCTTCTCGAAGTTCTTGAAAAAAAGCCTGAAATAATTTTTACAACCGCTTACGATGAGTTTGCAATAAAAGCATTTGACCTTAATGCAGTCGATTACCTGCTAAAACCATATTCGCAGGAGAGATTTGATGCTGCCTTACGAAAAGGTATCGGCAGAATAAGAAGCGAAACCCGTGAGGATAATGGCAGGGATGCCCTTACCGGTTACAGGTCTGAGGGATCTCCTCCTATAAACAGAATAGTAGTAAGAAAAGGAAATGGTATTAGTTTTATTCCGGTAGATACAATTCAATATATTGAGGCTGAAGATGATTACGTTATGATATGGTATGATGACGGGAAAGCGCTGAAGCAGCAAACAATGAAGTTTTATGAATCAAATCTTCCAAAAGATGAGTTTGTTCGTATTCACCGGTCAGCAATTGTCCGAATTGATCAGATCAGGAGAATTGAACCCTACGGAAAAGATACATACCGCGCCATCCTTAAGAATGAAAAAAGGCTTCCTGTCAGCAGAAGCGGATATAAAAACCTGAAGGAAAAAACCGCTTAATGCTTCAGCCTGTTCGATCTTGTCCATTGCCCGGTTATTGTTTTCATTGATTTGTATCTCTTAATCCAGATTCTTGGGGCAGGATCGTATCCGTGAGTACCCCCGGGCCGGCATCTTAAAAACCTGCCTGTCCCAAGAAGCAAACCCCTTAAAGGCCCCGTATTTTTTATAACATCAATAGCATATTGTGAGCAGGTTGGGGTGTGCCTGCATGAGGGCCTGGTCAGCGGAGAAATAAACCATTTATAAATATAGACCGGGATCAGTATAATATAACCAATAAGGTTAATAATAGCATTTTTCATTAATGCAAAGATAGAAGAGAATAACTATCGGCCGTTAACATCAAGCAGTGAAGTTTTTTTGGTAATAATTCTGAGAATAACCCATAATATTCCGACTGCCGGTAATGAGTATAACCAGAGGTTGTTGAGTGTTACCTGTCCATCCGAAGAATAGTTTCGTACTAAGTCAAGAAGGCCAAATATAACAAACAGGTTCAGTACCCCATGATACTCCCTTTTTAGTACATTCCTTACTGAGAAGGAGAGGCTGGCTTTTTTGAAATTTCTGAACGACGGAAAAAACGGACCTGTTTTTTCGGACCAATTGTCAAATTCTTTTCCAAATTTTTTCCTCAGGAATTGCTCTTCGGCAAACATTATACGTTCATAATAGATCCAATAGATTAAACTGAATATTACAACTGCCCATAAAGACCTGAGAAACAGTACAGGACCGAGCCACATAAGGTAGTTGCCAAGATAAAGGGGGTGACGTAACACAGAATATATCCCTGTTTTATTAAGCTCATCTGCTACCTGGCTTTTTACATTCCGGACAGAAGTTCCCTTTGGCACTCTGCCAATGGTAATAATCCTTACAGCCTCACCGACAAGACTTACGGAAAGAAAAATAAGCTCCTTATAAAAGTTATATGAAACAGTATCATAGTCGGCAAACCATAGATAAACAAGAGCAAAAATAAAAGCAAACAGAGGCAACCATTCCCGTCTTCTATAGAGCCAGTTGCCGTTTTTTTCAAATTCATGTATCAGTGCCATACCATTCAGCCTTTTTAACGGGCCAAAAGTATAAAAATTTTCAGAAACTGTATTTAAGCCTTAGAAAGCCAAGGCTCATTTTAGTTCTATCATCTTCCAGTTCAGCATTAAAGTATTGCCAGATAAATGAAAAATCGACATTTTCAGCCAGTGAAACATCAATAGTGGGTCCTGCAAAGAAACCTTTCAATCCGGGGTAATATATCCCTGACATTCCAATGTTAAACAGCGGGGTGGCCGGGATTGTAGCAGCCGCAAAGAGTGAAAATTTGGAAAATGCAAGATCTTTGGCTGACAGATTTCCAAAATAGAATGAATCAAAATCTGCAAAATCGACAGGGTTATTACAGTACATTAACTGAAGCTGTATCATTGAATTTGACGTAAAAGAACGGTCAAACCCAATCGTAAAAATTCCTGTTCCCGTAGTGTCAGTAAAATTCACGGCCGGTTGAAACCAGCTTACTTCGCCTCTGAATGATGTACTTCCAAATGCTCCCGACCATCCGGCCCCTGCAACCACATCTTCACTATTTACATAACCACCCAGAAACTGAATATCATAACCCCATTTGTTAAACCTGAAGAGCCCTGCAGCTGTAATACTCTTTTCACTGTCAACCTTAACAGCCAGTTCAACCGCGGAGGAATAAGAGGGATAGATCTGTAATCTGACAGCATCACTTCCGGGCCGCTCAACATAATCAAAATCAAAATATGAATAAGTATTGAAAATATCATTCGGGTTCCATACAAATGTCTGCCCCCAGTTAATCCTCTGGCGGCCGATCCTTACCTGGTAATTATCTCCGCTCAGATCGAACCACAACCTGTCAACAGTCATATTAAAAATAACTGAGCTCTCATCTATCAGGTTCCAGCTCATATCAATCCACCCCCTGTCACTATCTATCAAAGCAGAATAATCGGTATTCATCTTCACCATATCACCTGTAAAAAGCCTGTTTCGTACCTCTAAGGCAAAAGTGACAGACGATCCTGAATAAAACCTGAAATTAAGCCTGTTATGCAAAAGGTTATCATTGATCCAGTCCCCGTCTGCCTCTTCAAAAACAGCACTCTGCATACTGCTAAGGTATCCCTTAGCTGTTACCGGAGAGCTCTCCTCCTGGGCAACAAGATCAGCACCTGGCGCTAAGCAAAAAGCAATAAGTATAATAATTATTCTATTCCGAACCATAAAACAGAGGCTAATGCGTAATATCTGAAACAACTTTGCCATCCTCAAGAGTTATCACCCTGCGTGCTTTCTTAACAACACGGGCATCATGGGTAGAAAAAATGAAAGTTATATTCTCCTCTTTGTTTAACTTTTCCATTATGTCCAGAAGGTTATAAGTCGATGCAGAATCGAGGTTCGCGGTAGGCTCATCAGCCAATATAAATTTGGGCTTGGTTGCCAGGGCTCTTGCTACAGCTACCCTTTGCTGCTGACCTCCTGAAAGCTGTGCAGGACGACTGTTGCCCCTGTCACCCAGACCAACCGCTTCGAGCAGCTCCATAGTTCTCCGATCCCGGTCTTTTTTAGGCCATTTCTGCAGGTTCATAATAAATTCCACATTCTCTTTTGCGGTTAGTACGGGAATAAGGTTATATGACTGAAAAACAAATCCTATGTTTCTCATCCTGAAATCTATTATTTCGGATGATTTGAATTTTGTAAGATTCTTCCCATCAACAAAAATAACTCCTGTAGATGGCTTATCCAGTCCCCCTATCATATTTAAAAGTGTTGTTTTCCCCGAACCCGAAGGACCAACTATTGCTGCAAACTCACCCTCTATGAAATCAATAGAAACCCCGTTAACTGCATGTACTTCAACTTCCGTTTTATCATATATTTTGTGAACATCTTTTAATTCAAGAACTTTCATCGTTTTGTTTTTTTTCGTTATAAATTATCATTCTGTTCTGAGAGCCTCTGCGGGATCGAGCTTCAATGCTTTTAAGGCCGGATAAACAGAGGAGAGAATTCCTGTAATAATTATCAGTACTGTAACTATTCCAAAAAATTCAGGCCCTATTTCCGGATAAATATGGGCCGAAAAACCCATCTCCTCAAAACCCTCCTCCATGCCTGCAAGGCTAATACCGTTTCTTGCCGTGAGCATTATTATTACTTTACTAACTATCATTCCAACAACACCGCCTGTCAACGAAAGAAATACCGACTCGGTCATTATCATTCTGAATACTTTTTTCTTATTCATGCCTATCGCTGTCAACATACCGAGCTCTTTTGTTCTTTCTAATACCACCATCAACATTGTATTTACTATACCAAATGCAAGGGCGGCAAGAATTAATACCATAAAAACGCCGTACATAGAGGCTGTCATTTCCGACATCATTGCAAGATCGGGCTGTAGCTCTTTCCATGTCATTACTTCAAGACCGGGATAGATCTCTTTTATCTTTTTTGCAACTAATCCGGCATCGTCCACATCAGAAATCCTTATTGCGAGCAAATGACTCACATCTGGAGGAAACCCAACCAGTTTTTCCAATTCATCCCCGGTGATAAAGACCTCCATGTTTTCATACATACTGTTTGGTATATCATACAATCCGGCTATTCTGAACCGGCCTCCGGTCTGGTTATTATTACTATCGAGAAAGGTAAGGGTAAGCCTGGCTCTCTTACTGAAATTCTGAGCCTCATCCTTTATGACATAGCCATATTTTGCCTCCTCCTTCGGGTCGAGTACACTCCTCATCTCTTTCTTGAAACTCTTCTCATTTTTATACCGTTTTCCCTCGAACGGACTAAGTTTTTGAATAACCTCATCAGGAATGCCGTTTTCTGCCAGAGAGTTTAAAACCTCCCCGGTTATAATGTACCTGATAATATTAAGTGATTTGGCCAGATTAACACCAATGAAAGCGTACCCCGACCCAACATTATCACTAAAATAACCACCCGATTCAGGATAAACCTCGTTGTATAACGAAAAAACCTTCTCCTCATCTATCGGATTAACTCCGTTTATCCGGACTCCGGAACTTTTAGATGCTGTATTAGCCATCCCTATTACAATCTTTCTGTCAGCAATAGCCTCAACGCCTTCGACCTCCATAAGCGCAGCTGTTACCTGGTCGCTGTTTTCGATATAAAATTTAAGATCATTGTTAGACCTGAAATCGGGGTGTGTAACCTGAATATGGGAAACTTCGTTTTTAAGAGCAGAGTCGATTCGCTGCTTTATAGCTCCATCCATAACACCTACCGCAAATACACCTGCGAAGATCCCAATTGTTACTGAAGCGATCACAACCATGCTGCGCACCTTGTTTCGCCATATATTTTTCCATGCTGTTTTAGTAATCATCTTTTTGAATTTTTATGCTTTCAGTGCATCGACTTCTTTTAGTTTCATAATTTTTCTTACCGGATAGATCACCGACAGAATTACAATTATTGCCACTACAACTGATTGCCATATAAAGTAAGAATCGATCCACAGAAACGCCATTACCGGCTCAAAACCGTAGTCTTCCATCATCTTGGCAATTTCACCTGACATGCTGAAAGGATGATAATACCCGTAAATAATTATTGGAACAGCAACCGCTACTCCCAATACAATTCCTATAAAGCCGACATAGAACATTTCATAAACCATCACCATTGCCATCCTTGTCTTCTGCATACCGATCGAAATTGTAACGCCAAACTCCCTTCTCCTTTCTGCTGTCATCATAAGAACCGTTCCAAATACTCCGAAAGCTATTACCAGATAAAGTATCCCTATCATGATCATCCCGCCCGAGTCATCGGCCTCCATTTGCTGCACAACCGTTTCGTTCATCTCCCGCCATCCAAGAACCCTGTATGGCTCTTCAAGGTCACCATCAAGACGTTCAATTGTTTCTGCTATGGCCTTATCGTCATTATCATCTACCTGCAGAGCAAGAGATGTAAGCATCCCCCTTGTATCATACAGGTCCTGACAAACATCTACAGGCAGGTAAATAATCCGGCTCTCTATATCCGGTGCAGGGAGGCTTACGATGCCTTTAATCTCAAACTTTCCGGCAGCAGTTGTTCCGTGGTAACCCTGACCAAGCAATACAATTGTATCACCTCTGCTGAGCCCAAGATATTTAGCAAGCCTGTCACCAACCAGGGCTCCCGGCTCTCCCTGTTTAATATATCCGTTCTCAACCGATGCGTGTTTTCGTAGAAGAGGCAAAACCATTTCTGAATCCCTGTCCTTTACACCCAGGTCTAACAATATTCTGCCGTCTGTGGCATATGATTTCCCCTCAAATAGTGAAAAGTTTTTCTTTATACTTTCTGGAATATTCTCTTTATCCAGCCGGGCAATTGCTTCACCTGTAAGTTCATACTTTACAAGCTTGTTCTCTACGTCAGAAAGCAGGCTCTCCTTCACCGGATCTATTCCCATTACCAGTACACCTTTCGTCCTGGAGCCGCTTGAGGCAAGTGCAAAAGACTCAAATCTTGGTATGCACTCTATAACATTCTCATCTGATTTAATCTTTTGGGCAAGCTCATCAGAGTATCCGATAACGTTATCAACAATCTTGTCTTCCCAGAAATTTTCATTCTGTACCTGTATATAGCCTGAATAGGTTTCAATAATATTTTTGAACAGATTGTCATATGTTCCAAGCTGCAAAGATCTCATCACCAATGCAAAAAACACGGCAAAAAAGATTGATGCCGCTGTTATCATGGTTCGGCGTCGATTTCTCCACAGGTTGCGCCAGGCCAGTCTGTAATTTTTCATTTTCCTTTATTTATTTTTCCTGAACCTATCTGACTTTCTTCATGTTATGCTGAGAAAAGAAACTGTCATCTATAGGTTTATTGAATTCTATCGTTTCAAAAACAATAACTGTCTTATACCCCTCCTCTTCGGCTGGTATTAACTCAATCCTTGTGGGGATTATCCGTCCATCCATCATCTTTATATCTGACCCAAGTTCAGTCCTTACCAGATAATCGTCTTCATCATACAGTTCAGATTTCAGAAAAAGCATATCCTGTTTATCTATCCACCTGATCTGGTAACCCCATATCACAGCTGCATCTTCCTTTGCAGTGAGTCGTATTTTGTAACACATTCGCCCTTCGATCTCCTCCTCACCGATTATTTCATGGGTATAATCATTTACAACCGACGACTCCTTCAAAATGTCATCATTAGTATAATCAGATCCCATCCAGCCCTGTGACATCATAGACGGTGGCAATTTTGTAAGTCTGCTAATAGTTGGAGTCCATATCCACATCTCGTTATCTCTTTTTAGAAATGTTTGTCCTTTATCACGATCGGGAGCGGTGATCAGGGTAAGAGCAAACTCCGTCCCTTTTGTCCAGTTCTTAAAGGAGATTGTGCGTTGCCATGACGGTCTTATAATTGTCATCGACATCGTACTGTAACCTGATGATTCACCGTTGAATTTCTCATTGGCCCGCTTCACTATCTCCAGGGCGTCCTGCGAGAACCCTGTCTGAACTCCGAGCATAAGAAACGAAACCAGCGTAAAAACAATTCTTCTCATATTAGTTTAATTTTATTTAGCATAAAGTTCCATAAGTCTTTTTTTAACCCTTTCTATCGGGAAGTTGACAGAATTTGCAATAAAATGCATGCCTATTCCATCCAGCATAGCACCAAAAATCAGAGCTTCGGCCTCAGGATCATCACAATTACGTGATTCAAAATAGGCCGTCAGCATCGAAATATACTTTCCAACAATCTCTTGTAACCGTCCCTCCACAAGCCTTAGCACCGGTGTCTGCATAAAAAGGGAAAAATAAAGTTTCCAGAAATGGATATCTCCCTTCATCAGGTCAAACAGCTTATCAATAGCAAAAGTAAGCTCTTCACCAGTCAATAATCCGTCCCTGTCAGGATCAATAAACTCATCAAGATCATCAAGCCCTGAAAAGATTATGGTGCGAATCAGGTCATCCTTGCTCTCAAAATAGTTATATAACAAACCTTTGGAAATCCCGGCCTTTTTCGCTATTTTACTTATGGTGGTACCATAAAACCCCTCGTCTGCAAACAGCTCAAGAGCCACATTCATTATCAGGTTCTTTTTCTCCTCCCTTATATTCTCAAATTGTTTTTCTGTTCTTGGTGACATATTTTTTTGATTGAACGGTCAGTCAAATATACAAAATCAGAAACCAGTTTGTCAAGTAAAATTTAATATTTTTTTATCTTTCCCGCATAATACCCTGATTACAACGTTGTTACAAATTCATAAATAATCATAATTTCCCGTCCCGCTTTCTGCATATTTCTCACTTTTACACTATTACCATCAAATCATTGCTGGTTGCCGGCAATAATTATAAACGTTAAATGTTATATTATTGAAAGATTTTTTATCTTTAACAGATTATAATCAAAAGATTTTCAGCAATGGCAAACCTTAAGTTATTACTGGGCCTCATCCCCTCAACATCGAAAATTGAACAGGCAGAAACAGACCTGATAAGTGAGTTTGAAAAACTTCAGGCATTCATTAATTCAGAAGAACTTGCCAAATATAATGAACTTGATGCGCTGGTAAACTCCGGAGATTTTCAGAAAAAGAAGAAAGAGATTGAGTCTCTTAAATACAAAAGTTCCGAAGAGTTTAACAAAGAATCAGAATATAAAAAACTGGTTAAGGCGAAGGATATTTCTCTCTATTTCAAAACCAGGGATGGCAGCAACCTGAAAAAATTCAAAGAGATGGATGGCTCAGAGAAGCTTGTCAGATATGAGAAGGTCGGAAATATTATCAACTCTGCCGAATTCAGGCAGAAACAACAGGATAAAAAGGTCAGATTTAAGGATACTGAAGAATTTAAGTTGTTGGGAGAATACAAAGACCTGAAAGGTAGCGCCGACATTAAGTTTTATTTTAAATTCAAAAAATCCAAAGAGCTTGCCAACTTTAACCAGATAGAGGGTTCGCAGAAACTGAGCCGTTACGAAGAACTTAAAGAGTATGTTGCTTCAGATGAGTTCATCAGCCGGAAAGAGTACCTTCTTGACAAAAAGAGATTTGAAAAGAACAAAATGTTCGGTCAGCAACAGGATTTTGAGAAGCTCAAAAAGAGTGATGATATAATCTGGTATATCAAAGTTAAGGATTCAGACAAATTTAACATCCTCAAAAACAAGGAACTTACCTTTAGTGATGAATTTGACGGTGAATCGCTTGACACAAAAAAATGGCTGACAAATAATTACTGGGGTGATAAGCTTCTTAATGATCGTTTTTCCCTCGAAACTGATCTGCACTGCTTTACCGAAAAAGATAATATCGAAGTAAGAAGCAGCCTGCTTAAGATAAGTACCAAACCTCAGAAAACAGAGGGGAAAGTCTGGAATCCCGGCCTTGGCGGTTTCAGAAAAAAGAATTTTGATTTTACATCTGCTATTGTCTCTACAGGGAAAAGTTTCAGACAGCAATATGGTATTTTCAGTACGAAAGTGAAACTCAATACCGCTACCGGAACCACACACGGTTTCAGGATGCTCGCCGATAAAATTACTCCTCATATTGATATCTGCCGCACCGACAAGTCAAAAGTATGGATGGATCTTTTTAATAATGGCCCGAAAGGAGTTAAAACATCGCTGGGTTCAAAATACAGTAAAGGTTTTTATATCTATACACTTGAATGGACAGCAGATAAAATGGTCTGGAAAATAAATGGCATAGAAGTATTCAGACAGACCAATAATATACCTCAAGAGCCTATGTATATGATCCTGTCGGGCGGACTTGAAAAACCGATCTCAGGGGCATCTACCATGGAGGTCGACTGGGTAAGAGTTTATAAGTATAATAATTAACAGAATATTTACTCATATTATCAGAGTTAATAAGGAGTGTCTCAAAATATGGGACACTCTTTATTATTTTTGGGCTCAGCATATGTCCGGAGGAGTCTGATTAGGAAATGCCTATATAATATTCATTTACTTGTAACTAATCAGTCAGCAGTCCACCCTCCTTCGCTCTTCACTTCGTTTCGAGCTTCGGAAGGGCAAAGCAGTCCACAGTCGGCAGTCAGCCCGCCCGGATGACTCCGGTCGGACGGGCTGACTGCCGACTTAAAGATGCAAAGAATAATGAGATTAGCCATTTTAAGCATTTCAAACTTAAGACACTGAATAGTTTTACATTTACTTCTATTACCATGAAAATTCGAAACATTACATTGATTTTATCGATTCTCTCTCTTCTTGTAGCCCCCTCCTGTAATAACGACAGCAGCAGTGATAAAATGCCAAATTTTCTTTTTAT
>JAUVKT010000112.1 GCA_030596125.1 Bacteroidales bacterium
AATTTTCTTTCATTTCCCGTTGTACCTGGGAGGTAGTAAAGATGCAGTATTGCAGGCTTACGACGGTCAGAATAACTATTGGCGGGCAGTACCCTCTACCACAATTATTTCTGGAGACTGGAAACTGATATATTACTATGAGTATGATCGTTATGAATTGTTTAATTTGAGGGATGATATTTCGGAACAGCATGATCTCTCTTCTGAAAAGCCAGAAATAGGAGATAAATTGGTTGATGAGTTAAACAGATGGACACATGATCTCCTGGCACCTATCCCCTCCATTCCCAATGATTAAGTTTTCAATGCAAAAGAAGAACTGAAAATCGAACAACACACAATATAAATGGAACTGTATGAACTTCAAACATAAAATTCCCTGGCTGGTAATTGGCTTTGTTGCTTTGATGGGAGCGAGTTGTGAAAAGGAGAATTTAAAGCCGAATTTTATCTTCATCCTTGCCGATGATTTGGGCTATTCGCAGGTGGGTTGCTATGGAAGCAGTTATTACCAAACACCTCATATCGATAAACTGTCCAGGGAAGGAATGCGCTTCACCGATGCATATGCAGCATGTGCCGTTTGTTCCCCGACCAGAGCCAGTATTATGACAGGAAAATATCCGGCACGTTTGCATCTGACCGATTTCATCGCAGGAAACAACCGAAAGGACCTTCCCCTCATCCAGCCCGAGTGGCAAAAGTTCTTGCCCCTCGAAGAGGTTACTTTTGCTGAAATACTCAAAGAAAACGGCTATAATACTGCACTGTTCGGGAAATGGCATTTAAGCCAGGAAAAAATGCCCCCCGGAAGTCTGCCCTTCAACCCCGACAAGCAAGGTTTTGATGAAACATTTGTAACCTACAAACCTTCGGGCGGAATGAGCCAGCCGTGGCAGGATGATGAAGATGATGCACACAACGTAGACACCATAACAAGCCTTGCCCTCGATTTTCTCGAGAGAAACAGATCAAATCCGTTCTTTCTCTTTGTATCACACAATACCATTCACGATCCATTGAAAGAGAGAGCTGCAACCATTCGGAAATATGAAGGATTAAAAGAGACAGAAGAGCTGGAAAACCATGCCGTAATTGCGGCCATGATTGAACGGCTGGATAGCAGCTGCGGAAAAATATTCAGCAAAGTAAGTGAATTGGGACTCCAGGAGAATACCATTGTTATTTTCTTTTCCGATAACGGGGGGAGACATACCTATGCAGCTCAAACCCCTCTCAGGGCAGGCAAGGGGTGGTTGTACGAAGGAGGTATCAGGGAACCCCTGATCGTAAAGTGGACCAAAGTGGTTAAACCGGGAACCATTTCAGCCTCATTGATAAGTTCAATCGATTTTTTCCCAACATTCCTGGAGATTGCCGGAGTAAACGAAATGCCGGAAAATGTGGATGGAATTAGTTTTGTTCCGGCTTTAAAATATCCTGAGGCCGGCATTCACAAGAATCTTTTCTGGCACTATCCGCACTACCATGGGTCGGGAATGGTACCCGGCGGCGCTGTCAGAAACGGTAAATGGAAACTTGTAGAATGGTACGAAAAGAGCCTTCTGAATGATCGTGAGTCAGCTTTCGAACTATATGACCTGGAAAATGATATAAGCGAATCGGTTAACCTTGCTGACAGCCTGACAACTTTGACTATTCAATTATCCGGTGAACTTGAAAAGTGGAGGGAAGATATAAATGCACAAATGCCTGTTCCAAATGTGAAACATTCAGGCGATAAGCAGAATTGAGACACAATAAATTTTAAACATATGAAAGATTAAAAAATTCCTTGATGAAATCTTAGAACAACCTGCTGCACTAAAAGAAACTTTAGAATTTTATGATGGTGAAGCAGGGAAAGATTTAATACAAAAAGTAATAAACCTATATAGGAATAAAGAGTTTACGGAAATTATTCTAACGGGGATGGGGAGTTCATTTTTCAGTTCATATCTCACTTCCTGTCTATTAAATGAATATGGAATTCGAGCGTATGCTATAAACGCCAGTGAATTACTGCATTATCATTTCTCTCTTTTAAACAGGAATACCTTGCTGGTTTGTGTATCTCAATCGGGAGAGAGTTATGAAATTGTTAAAATAGTGCAAAAGCTTCCGGAAGATGTAACCTGCCTGGCAATTACAAATGAACAGGCAAGTACATTGGCCCGGAAAGGCTCCGAAGTTCTCTTATCAAAAGCAGGTCATGATGAGATGACTTCAAGCAAGTCATATATATCCATTGCATTGGTGAAGCTAATATTCAGCTGGGCCCTGGCAGGTAAATGGACACCCAAAAAAAGAGATAATGTACGGCAGTTAATAAACAACATTGACGAGCTTCTTAAAAGCTATAAAAATTGGATGCCTGATATCAGCCGTTTTCTGGGGGATTATGATAACATTGAGATTATCGGGCGGGGACCTTCCTACTCTTCGGTTCTTCAGGGGGCTTTGATGTTCAGAGAAGCGGTGCGCAATCCGGCAGCAGGCAACCTGGGAGGCGAGTTCAGGCATGGTCCCATGGAGATGGTAAAAGAGGGATTCAGGGCGGTTGTTTTTGCACCGGAAGGGAACACGTTTGATCAAAGCGTAAAGATGGCTCGGGATATTGCCAGATTTAAGGGGAAGGTTATAATAATAACCAATAGTGATCTGAATTTTCCCGAACCCAATGTTCATGTTTTCCGGATAACTGTTAAGGATGAGTATTTGTTTGCCATTGGCAGTATTGTCCCTTTACAGCTCATTGTTAATTTTCGTGCCATTGATCTTGGCCTCAAACCAGGATTTTTTACCCGGGGTGCAAAAATCACAAAAGCAGAGTAAACAACATTTGGGAATGGTACAAAAAGCAATGCTGGGAGTTGACCTTGGTGGTACGAAAATTAGTTGTGGCCTTATTTCGGCCAGAGGTGAAATTCTTGGAAAACCATATACCATACCCACAGGGGGCAAGGATTCTGAAGAAGCCATTATCAACCGGATTTTTAACGCCATAGGGAAAGCGCTGAATAGTACCCGGCTTAAAATCACTGATATTTCGGGGATAGGAATAGGAGCAACCGGCCCTTTGGATATGAAAGAGGGAGTTATACTGGAATGCCCCTTTCTCCCGACCTTAAACTATTTTCCATTGCGAAAGACAATTCATGAAAAATTTAAACTCCCTGTCTTTCTGGATAATGATGCCAATTGTTTTACCCTGGGTGAATGCTTTTTTGGAGCGGGACGGGAACATAAAGTTGTTCTGGGGTATACACTGGGTACCGGTCTTGGATGCGCTACGGTGATTAAGAAGATGATTTTTCGGGGTGCAACTCAACATGCGTGCGAGATCTGGCCTTCACCATATCGAGATAAGACCATTGAAGATTTCGTATCCGGCAGGGGCATCAGTCGAATGTATAGAGATTTAGGAGGCGAGAAAAGGTCAGCTCTGGAAATTGCACAACTTGCTTACGCCGGAGATAAAACTGCTAACCAAACCTGGGTGCAGTTTGGCGAACATTTGGCTTATGCTATCTCCTGGGGCATCAATACAATTGATCCGGATATAGTAATTCTTGGGGGCTCTATTGCCAATGCAATGGACTTATTCGCTCCTGCAATGGAGCGATTTCTGCGCAAATATATTTGCCCGCTTCCCGCAGAGAAAACAAAAGTGGTGAAGACTCAGTTGGGAGATCATGCCGGCCTTATGGGAGCGGCATGTCTTGTATTGCAGGCAAATATTAGAAGCTAAACGAGTAGTTATATACTTTCTCTAACTTTTTTCCAACAGACCTCGGATTGACAAGCATTGATACCAATAGTAAAAGGCCTCCCTGTTTATTCTTTTGAATCTGTTTAAGAAATAATATCTCCTATTTATAATCTCCATATCAGATAAATCAATATCTGGAGAATATACTTCTAAATCAGAATAATCCTCATTTTGTAACTTGATGGAAAGATAAGCAGCTCTTGCTGAAGCAGCTTGAGCTTGCTCAATTCTAAAATAACCAACAATTAGAAATGTGTTAAACTTGTTTATTCCTTCGAATAATTCCTGGAACTTTTCTTTGTCTTCACCTATATTCTTGTCCCTTCTTGCTAGTATTAATGCAGTTTGAAATGTATCATCTAATACATTATTTTGAGTCAGTTTTTTATTTTGATATTCAAATTGTTTTGTTGAAACAGTATCATATGTAGTTTTTACGATTTGAAGATTTTCGGTATGGTTTAAAAGGAAATTAACGTCATATAGCTGTTTAATAATTTCAACATCTTTACCTTTCTTATAAGGTACTCCAATCGTACTGGGGGCAAAGGCTGTGAGCTTGTCTCCTAAGATTGAATCAATTGACGGAACATTAGCATCAACAATTGGGTCTTCCGTACTCAACCAAGAATTTTTAACTGGCACCTGTATTATTTCAGTATGCGGAATTTCATCAAAAACCACATCCAACAAAATATTATTTGTATCCTTATTAAAGAAAGAATCAAATTCAAAAATGTAATGTGCCTTTGGAATTCCTAATGGATTTTCTCGTTCATCCGGAGTCCATGAAGTAAAATGAGAAGTTTCAATTACTTTATCCAACACCTTTTCCAAATCCTCCAGAGCGGTTGGTGTTGTAATATCAACATCTATTGAAAACCGATTTGTGGGTTCTAGAAGTAGAGTTAAACATGTCCCCCCTTTAAAGATATAATCAATATCCAACTGAGCTAATTTATCCAATAAAGCCAGGGCATGAATCATTTTTTCTAATAAATCTGGTTGAATTTTTTTCTTCGCTTTTGGATTTATAAATGACTCAAGCCATACACGTGTGAAGGATTCATTGCTTATCATTACAATATTTTTTCAAGCGAATTATCCATATTCTGAATTATAAACGCTCGTATCTCAGTTTTTCTCTTCCTTCTCTCTGCATATGTTAAAAGCCTGGAGAAGTTTAAAGCGTATTTCTTGTAAGCATACCTGTAGATATTCATTAGTTCACTCCCACTAAATATAAAATACAGTTCTTGGTCACAAAATGTATCTACTAATATCTTTTCTAAAGAGGGTACAGCTGTATCATCCAATAATAATGTAGGTGCCCTGGTAATTAGCGGAATTATTACTATAGACCCTTCTTTTGGTAGCACGTATCTGTCGATTGATTTTTTATCAGGTTGCAGAAACACCGAGAGTCCCTTCTCTTGAAAATTATAAAAGATACTGTCAATGATGTCATTTTCTACTTCAAGAATACTAAAAGAGCTTACAATCTGGTGTATAGTAAAATTGTTTAACCATAATGTAGACCAGGCACAATACAATACCTCTGGGTATTGCTTTTTGAATAAGTTTGTGATTTTTTTGATATCCTTGCTTATCTCAGGTTTGAAATATGGTTTATCCGACACAGTGTAAATCCCTCGCATTACATCTCTTATCAGGTTTCTCCTTTTAAGCTCACTTATCCTGGATTTAAAGGTATTATGGTTCAGATTAGGTTCATACAGCCTGTATCTTTGGAATAATTCCTCAGCTGTAAAATATTCCTGCAGGCGGAGATGCTCAAATATTTCTTCTATACTTCTATAATTCAAGGCTATAGTTTTAATTAAAAATAATAAACTTTAACCACAAAAGCAAATTATGTGGTAAAAGATTGATTATAAACTATAACCACAATATCTAATATACTGGTAAAAGTTGATTTAGAATTATCATCTTTTTTCTGATTTCAGTTTCTTTCTTATCATATTGATATCTTTAATTACAAGCTAAACAGTTAAGAAACAAATATGAAAAGTTAAATTTGTATAGTAAATGGTACAATCAATGTCAGAGATCAGTGAAGAGCATAAAAAGATCCTTGATGAACGCTTAAAGGCTCACAAGAACAACCCTGATGATGTTGTAAGCTGGGGCGAAGTGAAAAGAAGCTCAAGGTTATGGAAAGGAAGGGTTAAGTAGAAACCAACAATCTAGTTTTGCTACATAGTTGCAAAATATCAAACGAATGAAAAAAATACTATTTCTTACTGTTGCTCTTGTGGTATGCTGCACACATTTCTCCCTTTCCGGGCAGCACAATTTTGAATCCACTGCGGCGTCAACAAGGGAAAACGACAGCATAAAACCAAAAAAATACATTGCTTTCTCGTCCGATACAGAGGCTTACTTTACCCCGAGAGATTTTGAAAACTTTCAGGGTGAATTTACTCCGCAAATAGTTGAGGTGTGCCGCAAATTCAATGTTCCTTTTACCTGGCTCATCGTTGTGGATAAAGAACATATCGAAGTACGCACATTTGCACAAAAGATCTTCCCTGTCCGCAAGGACATCGATGAGTTCTCACTGCATGTCCACTTCAAGTGGTTCATTATGGATTCTCCTGACGATTTCGAGTCGTTCAAGATTGTCGAAAGGCGAATGAAGTGGTTTAAAGACGCGAAGGCTGAAATTGAAAAAGCCGGATTGCCGATGCCTCTGAGTTTTCGCTACGGTGGTGGCGACTCAAAAGACAGGTACTACTGTATTGAGGACCTTATCTTCCTGAACGATGAATTTGGGATCAGGAATTATCTTTTTAGCCCCGACCGCCTGCCGGGGGTAATTGGTATCACCCGGCACGAACATAAGGGAAATAATGTTTGGATCATTGACGGCGGGCGTGAAATCACCCTGCTCTCAACCTGTGTTTTGCTCGATGAAGATAAACAGAGTATTATCACCGCTATTGATCAGAGGCTAACATCTGCCGATTATGCAATCATTAGCAGCCATGACTATCGCGAGGTTGTCCCTGAGCACATGACTATGACCATCGAATACCTCAATGCCAATTACAACATCGAATACGT
>JAUVKT010000058.1 GCA_030596125.1 Bacteroidales bacterium
AAGGATATTCTTGATATTGACAGTGAAAGAAGAGAGGCCAAGCAAAAGTCTGATAACCTCCAGGCTGAAATGAACAGCCTTTCAAAGGAGATAGGAAAGCTATTCGGCCAGGGAAAACAAGAGGAAGCCGGCAAAACTAAAGAGCTCACAGTTGAGCTTAAAGAGGAAATCAAAAAACTGGCTGCAGACCTTAATAGATTAGAAGCATTACTGAATGAAAAGCTGGTACAGGTACCAAATATTCCCCATGAATCGGTAACTCCGGGCAAAGGAGAGGATGATAATATAGAGATAGTACAGAAGGGGAGGAAAAGAAAGATACCAGATTTGGCAAAAGATGCCCTGCCACACTGGGAATTAGCCAAAAAATATGATATCATCGACTTTGAACTTGGAACAAAACTTACCGGTGCCGGCTTCCCTGTTTATAAAGGGAAAGGTGCAAAACTTCAGCGTGCCCTGATCAATTTTTTTCTTGATGAGGGAGAAAAAGCAGGTTTCAGTGAAGTGCTTCCACCTATAGTTGTAAATGAAGATTCCGGATTCGGAACCGGACAGCTACCTGATAAAGAGGGACAAATGTACCATATCCAGATTGATAATTTCTATCTTATCCCAACCGCCGAAGTACCAATCACAAACATATATCGTGATGTTATTATAGATTCTGCTGATCTGCCTGTAAAGAATGTTGGCTATACTCCCTGCTTCAGAAGAGAGGCGGGTTCGTGGGGCGCTCATGTCAGGGGACTTAACCGCCTTCATCAGTTCGACAAAGTTGAAATAGTGGTTATCGCCCATCCGGACAAATCATACGAAGTTCTTAACATGATGGTTAAGCACGTAAAAGGTCTTATTCAAAAGCTCAAACTCCCCTACAAAATAATGAGATTGTGTGGCGGAGATATTTCATTTACCTCATCTCTGACATTTGATTTTGAGGTTTTTTCGGCAGCTCAGGGAAGATGGCTGGAGGTAAGTTCTGTATCAAATTTTGAGTCATTTCAATCTAACCGGTTAAAATGTCGTTATAAGGAAAAAGGTGAAAAACAGAATAAGCTGGTACACACTCTCAATGGCAGTGCACTCGCCCTTCCAAGAATAGTTGCAGCTATTCTCGAGAATAATCAGACACCTGACGGGATAAAGATCCCCGATGTACTTGTGCCGTTTACCGGGTTTAAAATAATTTAAACCCCCGATTTCCTGCCGGTATGACCAACACCAATAAATCATATCTGTTTGCCTTTCTTGCAATAATATCCTGGTCTACTATTGCAACCGCCTTTAAGCTGGCTCTTAATGAGATTACCCCCAGTCAACTCCTGTTTATAGCATCCGTTACTTCAACAGTAGTTCTATTCTTTATAAGTCTTATTGAAGGAACCATAAAGAGCCTGAGAGAATTTTCATTACATGATATCCTGATGTCAGCTATTCTGGGATTCCTGAACCCGTTTATCTATTACCTTGCATTATTGAAAGCATATTCCCTGCTTCCTGCCCAGGTGGCGCAACCACTGAATATGATCTGGCCAATAATACTCGTTCTCCTTTCGGTACCTTTATTAAAGCAAAAAGTTGCACCAAGGAGTTTCATTGCACTGTTTATCTCATTTGCAGGCGTATATCTAATATCCTCGCAAGGCCAGCCGCTACATCCCGGAAAGTCAGACCCTATGGGAATAATTCTTGCTGCCGGCAGTTCAATTTTCTGGGCTCTCTATTTTATCCTCAATCTTAAAAACAGCCGGGCTGAAAGTGTTAAATTGTTTATGAACTTCTTTATAGCATCAATATTTATTTCTGTTTACCTTTTCCTGACAGATGGCTATGAAGGATTTACCTTAAAGGGAGTAGGTGTTGCCGTTTATACGGGGATCTTTGAGATGAGTGTTCCCTTCTTACTCTGGTTGAAAGCTCTCAGGATGGCAAAATCATCAGCCAGGATTTCAAACCTGGTGTTTCTGGCTCCTTTTATATCTCTTATTTTAATAAACTCTATTCTGGGTGAAAAGATCCATTACACAACACTTATCGGGCTCGTAGTAATTATTTTGGGAATAATTTACCAAAACTATGGGAAGTTAACCGGCACTGCTAACAAGTAACCTATGGTAATTAATTCCTATTTTTGAGCTATGAACCGAGCCACAAAAAAAAACAAATCATCAAATAGCAGGATAATCCTGGGTATTGACCCAGGGACAACCATAGCCGGTTATGGGGTAATAACCATTGAAGAACACGAACCTGTTCTCATATCGCTTGGAGTGATTGACCTGAGAAAAATAAAAGACCATTACCTGAAGATTAAACAGATTTTTGACCGTACACTTGGGCTTATCGACGAATATCACCCTGATGAGTTGGCTATTGAAGCCCCTTTTTATGGAAAAAATGTGCAATCAATGCTTAAACTGGGGCGTGCCCAGGGAGCATCTATTGCAGCTGCCCTGCACCGGTCAATCCCTATTTATGAATATGCTCCCCGCAAGATCAAAATGGCAATTACAGGTATGGGGAATGCCTCCAAGGAACAGGTGGCTTCAATGCTTATGAATATTTTAAAGTTCAAAGGTGATGATATTCTACTTGATGCTACTGATGGCCTTGCTGCAGCTGTATGTCATTATTACCAGAACAATAAACCCGAAACCGGCAACAAATATAATTCCTGGAAAGATTTTATGAATAAAAATCCGGGGAGAGTTAAATAGACTGAAGATTTCTAGTGTCATGTCAAACTTACTATGTCGCAAATATTAAATTGGCAGTCGGCCCTCCTTCGCTCTCCACTTCGTTTCAAGCTTCGGAAGGGCAAAGCAGTTGGCAATATTGCAAGATTTGATTTTCAGCTAACCATTGTTGGCTAATTATTCTCTTTTTTTACAAATCCAGATATATATTCCATTTTTCTTAAAACGCTTAATGATGTTATACTCATATATAATCTTATCGTAAGCATTATCATTAATATTAAAAACATTTGAATAAAATATATATTTATTATCTCCATCATACTCCGAAAAATGTATCTGACCACCATTTAAATCAATTTCATCCAGGGTGGATATATTTGGGAAAAAAGATGCAACCTGCTTATAATCTATACCTTCTGAGTTTATATATTCCATTGCATTGAGTCTGAGATTATAATAAGGTAAATGAGCAAGCGTTGAATCCCATCCCTGAGAAATTTTTGAAGGATATATCCAAAAATTTCCCGTAACAATAATGATTATCCAGACTGCCATCAATCCATATCTTAATTTCTCTTTTACATAGGTTGAAAACAGAATATTTACGCATAAAAGTGAGAAAGTCAAATAGACCGGTATTAAATATCTATGTCCGAGTAAATTCTTTGCCCATAACATATTAGCTGCCAACAATATTAAAGTACAAATAAAAAAGAATAGTAAAAGACGTGTTTTATGATTTTTTAGTATCCGCTCTTTATAAATAATTAACAGAATAATAAATACAATCCAAATGCCAATTCGTCCAAAATCAATTATTCTCCACCCTAAAATGCCAATATTAAAAATAAACCCTACTACGTCAACTGTCTTAAAAGAATCTATCCAGGGAGAATTTTCATGAAAACCAAACCATCCTTTCTTCTGATAATGAAACAGACTGTACAAAACAAAAAACAATAAGGCTGGCAAGTAGATCAAACTCTTCCTAAGGAGTGTAACAATTATTTTTTTAACATTCCCGGTAAAAGGAGTATTGCAATATAAGTCGAGACATAAAATACAAAGTGACAGTGTTATTCCTCTTAAACTCGTCAGGAAAAGAAAAATAACAGAAATCAATATCATTAATCGCCTTTTATTCAACACAGAGTTTACTGCAAGCAAAAAGAAAAACACCAATGGAATATCAGGAGAAACTAATGTCATTTGACTTAATAATGATGGATCTATTAAAACCAAAATCAATGCAAAACCCCAATACTTATTTATAGTGAACTTTTGGATTACCCTGAATAATTGTAATCCAATTCCTAAAACAAATGGTAACATCGCCAAATGGCTTGTTAAAAGACTGCGCCCAAAAAGTTTCCAGACAAAAGCTATATACATTCCAAAAGCCGGAATATGACCGCTGTCAATATTATCCGGAAGAAACAGATGTGAAAAGTTTGTTGAGAAATAAAAATTTGCATGTTTTGATCCAAGTTGCACTGTGTCCCAAAAAAATGAATTTCTACAATTCAATAGTACAAGTGCCAAAAGGAAAATAAAACTTAAGATTACTATTAGATTGTTCTTGAAATTTATATTCATCATTTATTCATTAGCCTGAATATTTTCACCTTAATCTTCAATTTTCTTGCAAAAAAGTATTGAAGGGATGTTTTAACAACCCCTAAGCCGTAGATAATGCTGCGCTTAAAATTTATTGAAGATGCTTCCTTAAGGTATTTTGTCGGACAAGTTATCTCGGCAATCTCATAATCATTATAACATATTTGAGCAATCATTTGGTTATCAAACACAAAATCATCGGAGTTATTCATATATGGAATACATTTAAGAACTTGTGATGAAAAAGCACGGTAACCGCTATGATACTCAGATAACTTTTGACCCATAAGTATATTTTGGAATAGTGTCAATACACGATTAAAGAAATATTTATAGTATGGCATACCTCCTTTCAATGCCCCTTTGCCTAATATCCGCGAACCCAAAACCACTTTGTATACATCATTTGCTATTAAATAACACATTGAGTGCAATAACTTAGGAGTATACTGGTAGTCAGGATGTAACAAAACCACGATATCTGCATTTAATTCTAATGCTTTATTATAGCATGTCTTTTGATTTCCTCCGTACCCAATATTTTTTTCATGTTTGATAATATGCTTTATTCCTATTCTTTTAGCTATTCCGGCAGTTTGGTCAGAACTATTATCATCAACCAAAATAACTTCATCAACTACATCAAAAGGTATTTCACTATATGTCATTTCCAAAGTATTCTCTGCATTAAATGCAGGCAAAACGACAACTATTTTTCTTTTACCTATCATAGAGCTCTCTTTTTAAACAGCTAATGGCAGCCCGGTCGTAATGGTGTTGAATTTACCAAAAAACTGTGTGTCTATCAATGGTTTATTTATTACTGCTAATTTACCTGTATAATAAATCCGGGGAGGGTTAAGCAGACTCAAAGATTGCGGTTCCCAGGGCTGCAACACTTACTCTTACATCCCTGTTGCTTTTTAATGCTTCGGTACATGCTTCTATTGTAGAACCGGTAGTTATTACATCATCTACCAGGAGGATATGGCTGCCTTCCTTTTCGGTATCTTCACCTGCAACAAATATATTTTCAACATTTTCCCACCTTTCAACCCTTGATTTTCTTGTTTGTGTAGCCGAATCGGATCTTCTGAAAATATAATGGTCCGACACCTCAATTGAGGCAGACCGCCCAATCGCTTCAGCTATAACCATACTCTGATTGAAGCCCCTTTTTCTCACTTTTACAGGATGCAAAGGAACCGGCACAATAACATCTATGTCATCAAGAAATCCCGAATCTTTAAGGATGTTCCCATATATCCTGCCAAAATAGTCACCAATAGATGTTATACCATTATACTTGAGCCTGTGGATAAGTGTCTGTATAATTCCTCCTCGCCTGTAATAAGCATATGCTGCCGCTCTCTCGATAAAACACCTGCCCCAGAAAGCCTTTTCAAGTTCATTCTCCCGTCTGATATGATAATCTGTACGTGGCAAATCGGCCAGACAAGACAAACAGATAACCTCCTCGTTTCTAACAAGAGGCTCTCCACATGATTGGCACAGCCTTGGAAAAAGAAGCGAGACAAAATCATCAGTAACCTGTGAGATCCTGTTTCGGCGAGACATAAAATAAGCCCCGTTCCACCACGGAGATGATTGATTATACTAAATTATTTCTGATATCTTCTACAAGCTGTTTGTATTCCTCTTCAGTTAATTTAACCCTCTCATTTGAAAAATTAATATCAGATTCTCTGTTCAGGGGAATCAGGTGAATGTGAGCATGAGGGACCTCCAGACCAAGTACGGTAACGCCTATTCTTTTACAAGGAATAACCTTCTCTATTGCCAGGGCAACCCTCTTTGCAAAAATCAACATCCCACCCAGAGTATCATCATCAACATCAAAAATATAGTCTGTCTCCTCTTTAGGAATTACAAGCGTATGTCCTTTAACCAGGGGGTTTATATCGAGAAATGCAAAATAACGGTCATCCTCAGCAATTTTATAGCAGGGTATCTGACCATTAACTATTTTTGAAAATATTGTAGCCATAATAAAACTATCAGATAGATATATCTATAACTTCATAGGATACAGTTCCGGAGGGAACATTTACATCAACAACATCCCCAACGACCTTTCCTAACAGGCCTCTGGCAATAGGTGAATTTACTGCGAGTTTATGCTCTTTAAGGTTTGCCTCTGTCACGGGTACCAACTGGTACTCCATCACCATATTATTTGACCTGTTCTTTATCTTAACCTTATTAAGAATCTGAACAGTATAAGTATCTATACGTGACTCATCTATTACACGAGACTTCGCATGCTGACTTTCAAGCCGGGAAATCTTCATCTCAAGCAGACCCTGAGCCTCTTTTGCCGCACTATATTCAGCATTTTCAGACAAATCTCCCTTATCTCTGGCTTCAGCTATCTGTTTTGAAATGCCAGGTCTGTCAACAGTCCTTAATTTCTCAAGCTCATCCCTGAGTCTCTGCAACCCTTCTTCAGTCAAATAAATTTTATCCGACATTTATATCCCTCCTATTATTAAAAACAAAAGAATTCCGGCTTTATCCGGAACTCTTTACTCTGCAAATATATACAAAAAAAAAATCAAAAAATCTATAAAATCCTAAAAATGATGTCTTAACGTTGTTATTAATAATCCTTTCTTTTCAGAATTTCTGAGTAAACTATCGCTTTTGGGAGATCAAAATCGTCAGCTATTTGTGCCGCGACACTCTGTTCTTTAGTCAACTGACGATATGCATCTGTCTTATCATCTGCCTCTTCTTCCTTAAGAGAAGATACTCCTTCGCCGGCAAAATCATCAGCCATCGGCTCACTGTAATTTCCCTCATAGGATGCATCCATTACCAGATCGCTGCTTTTTTCAACAGGTTCAACAAAAATTCTTCCATCCCGGTTATCATCTATCTCTATAACACTATCAACCTGATTTACCGTATCAGGGATTTCATAAAATGCTTCTTCTTCACCTGTTTGCGATGGGATAATAACCCTCTTTGCAGAATTCGTGTTTTTCTTCTTTCTGTTAACCACTCCTATAATTCCTATTATTGCGGCCAGAATATAAAATATTATACCTCCTATATCTTCCATTGCTTACTATTTTTTATATTTCTTTTTTGTGCTGTCAGGTCCTCTTGCAGCCTTTTTTTCCTTTTTCCGTTTCTCCCTATCTCTTGCTTTAATATCCTTTTCGTTCTGCTTCATCCGTGCTTTTACATCCTCAGTCTGTATATTATAATGACGTTTTTTATTGTTTTCTACTGCTTTTTTGTAATTACGTTCCCGTTTTGCCTCTCTGTTTTCCTGTTCTTTCTTTGCCTTTGTAACGGCCCGGGGCTCCCTTGCCTTATTCTCCCTGGGAGCTTTCCTTTTACTTCCTGCCATACTCTTCTCGATCCTATGTTTCTTTCTTTTTGAGGTTTGGGCTAAGGTATACGATTCTCCCGCAGCAAAAAACAAAAACGTAAAAATTAAAAATCCTGCAAATCTTTTTATCACCATTAAAATAATATTACTTTTTAGACTACGTTTGTATCATAGATTATACTGGAGGCTGAATTTTCATGCATATCGTGTCAAATTTAAAGATTTTTTTTATTATATCTCTTCTGCTGTTTGGTAACATATCATGCAACAAGGAGGAAAATGATGTTATACCCAATGTAATAGTCGATTTTTATATCGATCTTAACGATCCTGTATTCTTTGATCTCAATGCAATTGGTAATCATGTTCTGGTAAACGCATCAACTAATAACATGGGAATCTATGCTGCCGGTTATGATAATAACGGAATAATCATTTACAGGGCACAGGCTGATGAATTTTTAGCTTATGACCGTACCTGCCCCCACGATTATGCCATTAATAATCAAAGCATTGCCGTTAATATTGATGGGATCTATGCCGAATGCCCTGTTTGCAAAACCCTGTTTGCTCTACCCAGCTTCGGCACACCCACCTCCGGACCATCGAAATACCCTCTAAAGGTCTATCGCACCAGCTTTAATGGTCAGTTTATACATGTCTATAATACTCTATAATAATATCACCCCTTCGGGTGATCATACTTTTCATTTGAAGATTTTTCAATTGAAAAAAAAGATGTTTATGATGGCTTCCAGTCACGGATTATGATCCGGTCCTGGTAGAGTTTTACTACCAGTTTTTGCTTTGCCCTCCATTTAAGTTTCCGGATGTACTCTTTTGGGATAGTTATACCGTAGCTTGTACCACTTGATACTTTTGTAAGACTCTTTCCTCTGCTCATTCTGGCTCCTCCCTAAATTGATTCACTGGATCAATTTTTTACGATCGGCCCTCTAATTTCCTGCGTGTCATAAATTATTTTGTTTATTAACGTATTATAATACGACTTTTAATACGGTGATGTTACATTGGCCCTGTAGCAGCCGGCCTGTTCCCTTTTACCAGTTACTACTCCTCTCGACTACGCTTCCTTGCCTGCCTAACAGTCAGGCAACAGATTTCTCCAATTTATCCTTGGGATTAACAGGGAAGCTTGTTGGGACTTCCGGTGATATTATCGGGAAGTATGAACGTGGGGAAAATATCCCTTCTATTGAAGTGGCGGCAAAAATTGCCGATGCGCTAGGCGTTACGCTCGATTACCTGGTAAAAGAGGACGAGTACGAGCAAATTGACAAGACCACCCTTAAAAGGCTAAAAGATATTGAAAGACTTGATCCCGGGACTAAAACAAAAATCTTTGATATTATTGATACTTACCTGCGCGACTTTAAAACCAGGCAAGCCTACGGGGCATAAAAAAACCAGCCCGAAGGCTGGCTTTTGATATTTGATTAACAAGTATGAGCAACTTTTAGTATAAATTTCCCATCCTTTCGCCATCTAATCCAACCTTTTATATCAACCTGTGACGGAGCTTCCCCACTGTAGCAATCTTTGTCATCAATTATTTTAATCCAATCTCCATCAATTTCAATAGGTAAGTATGTCCATTTGTCAAAATTATCTACTACACCTGCACTTTCATCTGGGTTCGTTCTCAATGGATTTTGTTGAGTAGGAACAGGATAGGACTCCATAATATATTGCTCTAAGCCTTTAAACTGTATCGACTTGTTTATTAAACTATTGCTTACCAATGTGATTTTTTCATTTAACTCAACTTTATAAAACTTATCTGTAATTTCGTAGCATTTTAGTATAAACAATCCATATTCGGGTTCAAAAACTTCGGCATTAACTAATTTTTTATATAAATGTTCTTCTTCGTATACCTTATACTCAATTCCATTTATTGATATAATTTGATTTTGCAAATGCAGTATTGTATCTCTATTTTGACCTAAAATAGAAATAGCCCTCTCTTGATTATTTATTCTGGATATATCAATAAAAACGAAACCTACTGGACTATTCTCTAATTTTTCGTCTTGAGAAGAAGATGTTAATGCTCGATGAGAACAACACACATTCAAAATAATAAATACCAAGCCGATAAACATTACGTTTTTCATATTCATATTACATTTATTTAAAAACCTTTAAATGGTCTCATTGGGATTAGGCTAGGTGCTTTGACTCTAGTCACAACATTAGGTCTATATCCTTGAATATGTTGATGGTTATAGTGACCCTTCAAATGAGTTGTTCCAGAAATGGAATAATTTGTAGAAGTGGTTACTTCTTTCCCGCCAACTGTCGCCGTATTTGAAATAGTTAATGTAGACGACCGAATATCTTTCCATCCAAACTTTTTCAACCCTGCATTCATACTAGCAGATGCAGTTTGGTCAATTTTATCAAAATTAGCTTTACTCCCTTTGTAGTCAATGGCATTACGAGAACCGTTCTTCCCTGCGTATCTTGTATCCATATTTTTACCATCCTTGTGTGAAGTACTCGGCGAAGGTGAAGAACCATCAGACTTGCTAATACTGACTACAGATATTTCTTGACCGGAGTCTGCCGATGCTCCTATAAGGCTCGCAACTGCATCTCCTGAAGCATACATTCTATCGCTATTTCCAGATTTAACACTAATATTAGCTCCACTTCCATTATTATCATCAATATTACCAAGCTGAACTAAGCCTTTATCATTCTTATTATAGGTTCCAACGACATGTTTTGTACCGTCTTCTTTAATGTAGGTATAAGTATTAGATTTATCATCTGTTTCATATTTTACAATATTGCCATCTGAGTAAATGTCATAGTTATCTACATACATACCATTAGGGTCAATAAATGAAATAGGATTATTCATTGTATAATTGTAAGGCGACCATGAATAATAGGCTTCAGCCATTGGATCTGCTACGTGCCATCTCCCTATCGCCGGGTCATAAAACCTAGCCCCGTAATCGTACCAGTCTAAGCTAATGGTATCATTTCCAGAAATGAACTGGTCGTCTTGGATTTCTTTCCCGTTGTACAGGTAAGAATTCTCATTTGATACGCTTAGCTGATTATTAAACTTCATACCAAACGGATAATAATCAGTCATCTGTGCAAACTTCTGCTCCCTTGTTGTTGCAGGTATAAATACTACTCTGACATTACCTAAGTGATCCTTTAAAAAGTAGTTGTATTGATAATTACTTGCTGATTTTGACACATATCATTCCTCATTATGTGCTATCTCAAGAGCCTATGAATTACCATACTCAAAACCAATGAAATAAAATCTGTCAACAGGATTACCTCCGGATTCTATAGTTGATTGCCTTACCTTGCTTCCCATGGCATCATAATAGTAGGTTACAGTATTGCTTGCATCTATTTTGACTTCTGATGGTAAATTTATGAAATTATATATAATTTCCATAATCCCTTTATTCAGGTCTTCTATCATATTACCGTTTCTGTCATAGCTATAATCTGTTGTATTGCCTATATCTGAAAAACCATCCTGGCTACCTGATCCATCCGTTACAACTATAAGTTTATTTCCAATAGTGCCATAGTCATAAGTCAGGTTGTCGATTATCGAACCAAGATCATTTGTTCGTTTTAGTGCATCAATATTCCCATTCAGGTCATAACCAAGGTCATACTCCCTGAATTTTGCAGAGGATGCTATCGTATCCCCTTCTCCATAATAAGAAATCTTTAACCTGTTCAAATCATCATATTCAAAGCTGTATGCACTCTTTAAGAATCTTGTTCCTGATACAGTGTCAGGCCGATTCCAGATCATCCCGGAGATATTACCATTATACTGTTGCAGTGAACTTGTAAGTGCACTAAGATCGCTAATATCATTATAATACAGGTTAAGGCCAAAGAGATCATCTGTACCCAGATCATCAGGATCATTTATTGAAGTAAGCCACCCTTTTATATTGTATTCATAGTTAACCACCTGCCCCTGACTGATATTCTCAGCATGCAGATTCTTTGCTGTTAATTCTCCCAGTTCATTATACTCCATCTCTGACAGAGTTACCCTTCCGTTTGTATCGCCACTGACCACCTGCTCAACCTTTTTCAACCTTCCCATATGGTCATAATCATAGTATTTACAAATACCCTCATAACTTATAATGGTTTGGCTACTATCGATTATTTCCTGTTCATGCTGAGCCTCTAATATTTTCCCGACAAAATCGTATTTATTACTAACTACCTCATACAGGTTAAATTCATCCTGTGTACCTGTATCCCAATCACTCTCACTGATACTCTGGATAACCCGGTATTTGTTATCATAATAGTTTGTTGTGGTTATATAAGTCCCGGTATTAAGTACGTTTACTTTTGTTCCGGTTACTATACTTAACAGGTTGTCATTATAAGCGGTATTTCCATCATTATCCGAATAATCCGAAATATTGCTTCCTGTATTGAAATACAGGCTTCCGGGGAAACTATAATTATCATAATAGGTTGCAGTAAGATAATCAATATCCGAAACGAATGAATCGGTTGATTTCGGGAAAGATTCATCCTTAAATCCAAGTGAACCGGTCTGATTAATATCCCGGTCAACATAATACTTCCTCCCGGTCCCGTCATAGGCATTATCGACAACAGTCTGCATGGCAGCCTGATCATAAACAGTATTAGCTGTAACTATTCCTGTTAGAACCGCTCGATTCAGATGATCATATTTTGTGTACAGCCACTTATTGAGGTTATTCGCCGGGGTTGCATTATCTTTCCTGAGGTTGCCATCCTGGGTCAAAACCAGCCTGTCGCGATTATCATAAACAATATAAACAGGTTCTGCTCCCGGCAGTTGCTTAATTATCATCCTCTTTCTGGCATCATACTCGTAATAGTAACAAAGAGACTCAATGATCTGATCATCCATTTCAAGTGGGAATGTAATGGAACTATTGGGATCATTGATCTCTTCAGATGCCTCAGGTGATATTACATACCTGAGCAGTCCAAAATCATCATAAACATAATATGTTTCAACCTTTAACGTATCACTATTGTCTTTTACAAAAGACCGTTTTAGAACTACCTGCCCTTGTTTGTCTTTAAACTCCTCGACTGTATTAAGTTTGCCTGAGCTCCAGTGTTCATCTTTGCTAATACTATTGTAAAGTACCTTTATTGGGTAATATTTATCCAGGGCATCTAACTTCAGGGTATCCCCTTCAACATAAAACCTTAAAACATCATTATCCCCATTTGCTTTCCATTCGTATTTAACCGTATGCCCACTGGCAGGTATTGAGGTGTGATATGGTTGCCATGGTTCCCCCGTGGCTCCCTGTTCTTTGATTCTGTTTAACGGAGAATTATCGAATATACTTACTGAGAAAGGATAATCATCTTCAACTATGACTGACGCCGGATCGTCATAAAAATCCATAATTTCACCAACCGGATCAGTCCTGAAACTTCCGGATCCGGAGTTTGGCACATAAGGAAGAAAAGTTGTATCCTGTCTGCCGAACTGGTCATAAATAATAACCTGAACAATATCCTTCTCAGAAGGGCTTCCTTTTTTCAGGATCGTCTGAACAGGTCGTCCAATACCATCACTATACTTAATTGATGTTTGTTTCTCAGAATTCGTAAGTGACTCCACATTAGTAATTGTCCAAACAGAATCAACCATAATTGTCTCTTCTATTATATAATTAAGGGTGATGTTTTGTGAAAATGACAATACTGAAGACAAACAAAACATTAATATCAGCAGGAGTGGTCTTGTGATTTTCATAAGGGTATCTGTTAAGATTAAGAAAGTAGCATTATGTTACTTTCTTATTAATCCCAAAAGAGGTGAATTATAGAGCCATATTGATGGAAAAGATATATTTTGACTCGATAAAACTCAAAAACTACAAAAATCTGAATCCCATAACCTTAACCCAATTGTTTCATATATGTATCACAACTCCTTATAGTAAGCCAGATCGTTTTTTTTTGATCTTGATCCTCTACTTTTTGCCTGTTTCGTGATTAATAGTAAACCGGATTACAAAATGGGACATTACAATTCATATCACACAGCCCTGAAACAACTGGCAAAGAATGAGAGATTGCCTGAAATTTACCTGGATGAAATTGACAGATCCACCGTCTGGCGATGGAAACAGGAGCAAAAAGATAAATATTTAGGAACCGAACTTAGTAATATTGAAGTATTGGATCAGTTCATAAGCAGAAATGAAGCTCAGAAAGTTATGCGGACTTATCTTAAAGTAGCATCTGCCTTTGCATATATCCTGAATAAGGAAGACCAATTTCATAATGCTTTGAAGCAAAATCTTTCATTATTTATCAAGACCATTGTCAGATACCAAAAGGATATCGATATTAAAATAATTCTGCGGCTATGTAAAGTACCCCTATCTGTTTTTTATTACTGGAAAACTCAAGTACTTAAGAAATGTAAAACTTCTCCAATAATGCTATGTAAGAAAACATATCCGAATCAATTAACAACATATGAAGTATCAGTTATGAAAAGTCTGTTACTAGAAGAAAGATTCAGGTTCTGGCCGGTTTGTTCAATAGCTTATTATGCTTTAAGGGAAAGGCTGTTGTCGGTTTCCTTATCGACCTGGTATCTATACAGAAAAAAACTAGGAATAGTAAGGCCCTCAATCCTAAAGAAGAAAAAGTATAGCATTGGTATCAGGGCAAGCCAGCCTAATCAAATATGGCATGCAGATATAACTATTGTTAAAACAAAAGACAACATTAAACACTATGTTTACCTGTTAATGGACAATTTTTCAAAATACATTCTTAGTTGGAGGATTGAGCCGTATGTTTCCGGAAAGGTGCGTGTAGAAACAATCAGGGAAGCCTATAATAGGTTTATTAAAGGGTCACAAGATGTTACCCTTATTATTGATGGAGGACCAGAGAATGACAATAACGAGATGAATGCATTTATGAATAACGATAATATAAATTTAAGGAGCCTGATAGCTTTAAAAGATATTCCGTTCTCAAATTCTGTTATTGAAGCACAGAACAAACTGTTTAAATACAGGTATCTGTTTCGGCAGGAATACGATAACATTTATGGTTTAAGGAGAGTATTTGAATGGGATGTAAATGATTATAATAATATCCGGCCTCATATCTCATTAAAGGGACAAACTCCCCATGAAGCACATTCAGGGATGTCTGGTTTTGAGGATAAATGGAGTAAACAGATACAAAGTGCACAGAGAAACCGGCTAATTGTTAACAGAAAAGAATTATGTGGGCTGTGTACCTGAATAATGATGATTTGAAGGGAATATGATTAGTACTTATTGACATATACTGATAATACATACAGTATAATTATGTAATATATTTACTAAGCAACTGACACCCTGATATATTCAGCCATATTGTTGCAATATTGCAACAGATTTCTCCAATTTATCCTTGGGATTAGCAGGGATATTATCCCTTTGAAGTTGCACTTCAGGATATTAAAGAAAATTTATCAACAGGATCATCTCTTTCAGAATCAATGGCGATGCATCGCATATTTGATCAAAGGATGATTGCTCTTACAAAAGTAGCAGAAGAAGTCAATAAATTAGAAATTATCTATGACCAACTGTATAACCAGTATTCAGAAGAGTTGGAAGTAAAAATAAAAGCTCTGAATGCACTGTTAGAGCCAATTCTGATTATTATTGTTGGAGGACTTGTTGCAGTTATGCTTATTGCAATGTACATGCCTATATTTCAAATCGGCGTTGGATTAAGCTAGTAAAACTTATTTGAATTTTGAGTCAATAAAACAAAGAACAGAATACTCAAGTTCTGTTGACTAGTCGCAAATTCCGCCCTAATCGTACCGTCAAAAAACCAAACCAATTATAGATTATTTCTATTGATTGACTGGCTTTTGAATTCCCGGACAACCAAATCCCGGAGGGGGTTTTTTGCCTTACGCCTTCCTAATACCTATAATGCTCAGGTTTAAACGGACCGTCCTGTTTCACACCTATATATGCAGCCTGTTCTGCATTAAGCTTTGTAAGCTTTACACCTAACTGATCCAGATGGAGTCTTGCTACCTCCTCATCGAGATATTTTGGAAGCATGTAAACACCTGGTTCATAATCTTTCTGCCAGAGGTCTATCTGGGCAAGGGTCTGGTTACTGAACGAGGTACTCATCACAAATGACGGATGTCCGGTTGCACAACCAAGATTTACGAGTCTGCCTTCGGCAAGCATAAAAATTGCATGG
>JAUVKT010000043.1 GCA_030596125.1 Bacteroidales bacterium
CAACCACGTTCTATTACTTGCTCATATTCTATGTATTGATTCTTTTTAGGCATATCTTTTTTACTAC
Source organism: Bacteroidales bacterium (assembly GCA_030596125.1). GTDB lineage: Bacteria > Bacteroidota > Bacteroidia > Bacteroidales > VadinHA17 > JAUVKT01. Next base: position 68 of record JAUVKT010000043.1, read on the forward strand.
TAAGTTACATATTTGCAGCTACCTGAATAATCATCCGCCTGTGTGCCAATATTCCTTGCCATGACTGTTTCATCTGTTTATAATTTATTTTCAATGGTCAGATGCAGCTCGCAAGACAAAATTTAATTCCCGATAAATCGGGACAAGCTATTCCACTGTGTGTCATAATAGATAAAATTTTGTCATGCTCGGTTCATATGTTTAAAATATTTTACCGCAAAGACGCAGAGATGCAAAGAAAAATTTCAATCATCCTCCTGTGTGTCAAAATAGATAAAATTTTGTCATGCTCGGTTCATGTAAATTCAGGAACTATCAGTTAGCTTAATTGGAAAGTGAATTAAGATATTCTACAGCGCCCTGCGGATCAGGAGAATAAAAATCGGCATTAATCATTTTTCTGAAATCATCAGTTACAGGTGCACCACCAATCAGAATTTTCAACTCAGGAATCTGTTCCTTCAGATCCTTAACAGTGCTACCCATGCTCTGCATTGTTGTAGTAAGAAGAGCTGACAAACCAACTACTGAGCCAGGATGATCCTTTACAGCTTCTAAAAATTTCTCTGTCTTAACATCAACACCAAGATCGATAACTTCCCATCCTCCTCCTTCTACCATCATAGCTACAAGGTTTTTTCCAATATCATGTAGATCACCTGTAACAGTTCCGATAATAAAAATGCCTTTACGCACTGCTTCACCGGAGCTAAAGAATGGCTTAATATGCTTCATTGCACCACCCATGGCTTTCGCTGACATAAGCATCTCAGGAACAAATATCTCGTTCCTGCTAAATTTATTACCAACAAGTTCCATTGCAGGTATAAGCCCCTTCTCTAATATTTCATCAGGCTTGATTCCTTTTTCGATAGCTGCTTTGGTCAGCTCATCGGCTCCCTCTTGTCCTTTCATATCAGGAGGATAAGGTGATGCTTTATCAATCTTACCAAATTCTACACATTTTGCTATTTCATTCAGAATAGTGTCCATATTACTTTTTTTATAATTAATTGATTTATAATATCTTATCAGTATCGCTCAGATAATTGATCGTCAAGACAAATTATCAATTTTCAAACTAATCGGTAAATTTAGTAAATTTTATTAAATATCGGACTCAAAAACACTCACTTACCTGTAAATAGCATTTTTTAACACAATCCAGTCTTCATCAATCATTCTGCCTGGAGTAAAAAGACAGATACCGGCAGCGCCATTATCCATTGATTCAATAATGGCTGCCTCAAGATCTTCGGGTGCCAGGCCATGGTTCTCAGGGTCAGGCTCACTACTTCTTGTTACAGGATCCGGACAAATAAACAATCCGCTGTATATCGGTTTACTGTTGTTAATAGCTTCAACCCCTTCTTTGCACACTTCCCCAATCCATTCAGTACCTTCGAGATAGAAGTCGTTATAGTTCATAGGAAAAAAAGCATCTATATTCCACTTATCCCACTCCTGGCGGACAATCACTTTTGCAACTGAATTGGGACCGGGAAACACTGCAGCTGTTATCTCCTTGTTTTTGGAGTGAACCATATCTGCCAGTCTGTTAACAAGGTCGGTTATCAGATCATACCTGAATTGTTTCCACTCCTCTATCTGTGAAGGATCATCAACACTCATAATTTCGATGCCTGTTAATTCTTTAAAGTCTGCAAGGCAGCTATCACAATAACAGTAATCAAATTGCGGATACTCCCTGTCCATTACGAGATCATACTTTTCCCATAATCCACGTGCAAGTATAACATCCGGGAAACGAATATAATCCAAATGGATACCATCCACCTCCGGAATATCAGCAACAGCTCCATACAACTCTTCGAGAAAAACATATACTTCCTCACGGTTTGGACAGAGAAATTTATAATAGTCTGTAAACGCAGGTTTATCCCACGCCGATTCATTCAGACCATTAACGGCATAAAGATCATAATCGAGTTTATCATTTTTTGATTGAACAAGAGCAGGTATCCATGCATGAAATTCAAGTCCGGCTTCCTTTGCAATCGTGCCAATCCGCTTATAGGTTTCAGCATCCTGCCCTGCTGAATACATTAATCCGTCAATACCTTTTTCATTATAGTCTTCAAACCTTGATAAAAGTTCTTTATCGGTTAATTTACCGGGGCCAGATTCCCAGGCATAGACCGGGACCTTTGTCTCATTATTAACATTACATGAGATCATAAAGATTAATAGAAAGAGAAGAGACGCAATGCATTGCGTCTTTACTGATAATATGCGCTGACTGATGAACATATGGAGGATATTAGCAGACACAGAATAGGCCCTGAAATGGATCAAAACATGGGACTTCGCATGGGGAAAAATCTTCCATAATCACAATATTATACATTTCTAAACATGATCAGAATAGTGTTCCGCGTCAACAATCTCCCGGTATTTAAAAACGATCTTTTTGAAATCTTCCCATGTATCTCTTTTCAAGTCCGGGTTTCGCAGAAGCGCTGACGGATGAAATACCGGCATCACCAGTCTGCCTTCCCACTCCATCCAGGTACCTCTGAGCCTGGTTATCCTGAGTTCCGGACCAAGCATATTCTTAAGAGCTGTAGCTCCAAGCAGGATAATGATTTTGGGATCAATCAGTTCAATCTGTTTTAACAGGTATGGTTTACATATCCTGGTCTCATCGGGTTGTGGCACCCTGTTCCCCGGAGGCCGGCACTTAATTATATTACTTATAAAGACATGCTCTTTTCTGGTAAACCCACATGCTGCCAATATTTTATCCAGCAGTTGACCGGAAACTCCCACAAATGGTCGTCCGATCATGTCCTCATCGCCTCCGGGCGCTTCGCCAATAATAAAAACAGGAGCTCTGTTATTACCTTCACCAAAGATCACTTTGTTTCGTGTTTTTGCCAGTCCGCACTTCTGGCACTTAAGGACTTCATCCCTTAATTCATTCAGATCCATTATTTAAATATTATTCTTACCAAAATTAGCAAAAGGAATATATAATCAACTCATGTTACCAGTTAATTAAAAACAACCTCAATCTGTTTCCCGCCTTTAATATTTTCAGGTAACAGTTCATTCAATTCCTTTAACATGTTTTCATCACCAATAACTATTCGATAAGACCCGGGAGAAAACACAGGTGGATCGTAGCTCCTGCCCAATATTCGAACTGCGTAAATCAATTCACCTGAATCCTCGCGATATACTTTCATAACGGGATTATTCATTCCTGAAACATTTATGCCGGGTAACCATCCATAGGGTTTCCTGTTATAATTATCCATCTGATTGATCTTAACCGGCCATCCGGGATATTGCTCCGCACCTTCAAGGTAAGCCTCCTCAAATCTTGGCCAGCATTCAATATCAATATTACGACTCTTTTTATGGAATCGTACAACCCCAAAGCCTGTGGCCCTGTCGTAAAGATTGCCCGGTTTTTTACCTGTATATGTTGGATTCGCAATCGCCATTACTGTAATTTTGTTACCAAAACCATCAATAAAATCACCGGTATATTCAGGAGCGCCGGTCTTTCTGTTCTCTCCCGGTATTGAAGGATACCACCTTCTGGGCCATACGTTTGAGATGGAAGGTACACAAAGTGCATAACCTGCATCACCCCATTCGTCAATGCCGTACCGGATAGTACTTCCGAGATGCTGATCTCCTGCAATATGGAATGCAAATGCCTTCCTGATCCTTTTCAGAGCTTCATTCCTGCCTGTCTGCGGCCATCCGTTGGAATCCATATCTGAAACAGGTTTGTCGTCAGGAGGATATTCTCCCTTTTCCAGTATTCGTAATCGGGGCACCACTGCATCATGGTATTCATCTTTTGGCAGAGTGGCAACATTTGCAAATATTGTTTGTGATAATACAACTTTCATGATTGTGCTGTTTGACCAGTCTTCGGCCCAATGGTCAAGGAAAGCGAGCTGCCTCTCTCCAAGCAGTTTAGCGCCGGGAACATCTGCATTTGAAGCAGCATCCCACTCCCTGTTCTGAGCCCAGCCATTGTTTATCAACGCATCAGGTAACAGCTGTTTAGGTGCCGATTTAAATTTGCGGTCCTCCAGAATAGCAAAACTTATCCCACCATAATTTAATTCAGTATAATAGACTCCGATCCCCTGCTCTACCGGTTCCGGATCGAATGGATCAGGAAGATGGCTGGTCTGTGTTCGCTCTACCATCCTTACCCATCGGGCCGGCATTTTGTATCCACCTGCATCCTGTGCGGTATTGCCGGTTGTACCAGGCGGTACAGCTATCCCTCCTGCACCCCATAAATTGCCATGGTAAACATCATGATCATCCGGAATGGCAACGACAGGTATATCTCTAAACAGGTCACCAAAAGCCCATCCGTAGAGGTACCATTTTCTCAAGTAATCGAGAGTTGCCTTATCAATAGGTTCACGCTGGACACCAAACCCTGCAACACTCTCATAAATCTGGTCACCAGAAAAGAACAGAAGATCAGGGTTAATCTTTGTAACTGCCCCTACTATATCACAATCCGGAAAACCTATATCGTTGTTACCTGTAAAAGCAGCCACAATAATCTCATCCTTTTCAAGAGGCTCTTTTCTGATTGTTCCGGTACGAAACGACTCTTCCAACATACCAATACCTATGCTTTGAAGATAAAGCAGCCGATACTGAATATCCTCACGACTGTTCCAGTCATCAATACGAAAAGTTGCAGTAAATGCATCCGTATCAATTTCAGCCTCCTGCATAGTTTTCCATCTGTTACCATTCTTAACCTGAAACTCAACGATACGGCTTTCATTTAACCCTACAGGCGCTATCTGTGCTGTCAGTTTCAATACTCCACGTCCAAGCGTGTACTGAGAAAACAAAATCGGTCCAAAGCTGTTTTCAGGTAATATTTCTACTTTTTTCCCATTAATCTTAATATCATCAAACCAGCAACTATGGATATCATTGGATCTGTTAAAGCCGGTAAAATGGCTAACCAGACCAATAGCACCCGTTAAAGATACTCCGGGAATACCCGACTCTTCCAGTTCATCAATAATATTCCCGGATACAGGGTCAATAACAGATATCATAAACTGATATGATCCATCGGTATAGATTGCATCTGCTCTGAGTATTAATTCATTTATCAGATAAGGAACCACCATCTGACCTGTTTTATACTCCTTAACCGGTGGCTCACCAATAAAGAGCTGACCCGCTGTGGTTATTCCAACATTAAACCCTTTTCCATAAATGGCATCATCACGATAATCACCAAACTGACCCTTTGCTCCCAGTCTGAAACCAATCCAGTTAAGATCATTCTGAGGTAAACTATCAGTTAACAAACCAAGTCTTGCAGAAACCGAAAAATTACCATCATTATTACCAAGGCGGCAGGTAAGAACAGACACACTTCGATTTTGCTGTGAAGTGATGCACTCGATCCTTCCTTTATTCAGTTGCCAATCCTGTAACCTGTTTGCCCAGTAATCGGAGCCAATCCAGGTACGGTTTACCCCGTCAGTGAAATCATCTATAAACTTACCATGTTTTGTACCTGGCCGGTCGCAACCTATAACAGAGATAAATAGCAACCCTGTAATTATTAGTGCTTTCATTTTTAGTAGCTTAGACAAATCCATGATTTTTAAATTAATAAATAGAAGGGATAATATTACATACTGTTTGGTCCAATACCCGATAAATGTCAACTTAAACCTACTTAACTGTTGAAGATACGCAAACAAATTAACCTGAATAATTCAGAACTGATCTAAATCATAAAAAAAGCTGATATACTATCATTGGTATTTCTGGATATTCTGGATATACCTCAATACCTTTACTGTGAAATTAATAACACTTAAATCATATTAAAATGGATAATAAAAAAATGACCCTTGCCCTGTTTTCGGGTAGTGTGGATAAACTTACTGCCGCAGGTGTAATTCTGAGCGGTGCTGTTGCTGATGATATGGATGTCGATATATTTGTCCTGATGCAGGGTGCAAGAGCGTTTAAAAAAGAGATCGGTGATAACCCTGATAAGCTTTCTATGGCTGAAAATCCACACCTTAAAGAGGAGTTCCTGGCATCATTAAAAGAGCTGAATGTCAAAACATGGCTCGAATTTTTCAGGGAAGCCAAAGAGCTGTCTAATGTTAAGATATATATTTGCGGACTTGCCGGAAAAATCTGGAAAGGTGATAAACTTGACGACTTCGTTGATATTGTCGATGAAATTGTCGGTATAAGTGAATATATTTCTTCTGCCGAAGAGGCAGATATTCATATGTTTATATAGGTACTTTATCTCCTTTATATGAGTCTCTCGCGATCGATCGGAGAGACTTTTTCTATTAACTAATAACAATTGTTTTCTGTTATTCTGCACTATCTCAACATCCTGTTCATTTATTTCAAATCATTTTCATATTTTGGTCTCTAATTTCTTTATTAAGAAAAACTGCTATCAATAATCAAAACTAAAGCAATCATGAAAATAGCAAACAGAAAAAGAGTGATATCTAGAATGTCTCTGTCTGTTATTAGCACTTTATTGGTAATGATACCGATAAATGCTCAAACTGTTGTTGCTGATTTTACAATACTCCCTTCAATTGCTTCTTGTGGTGTAACAATGCAATTTGATGCAGGTTTATCTTATGCCTCTCAAGGTCATAGTATTATAAGTTATGAATGGGATTTTGATTATGACGGCATCACTTTTGATGTTCAGGCAGCAGGCGTTGTTGTTGAACACTCTTACTCAAGGATGAACGTAACAGGTAGTGGGGAAGATATGACAATTATACCCTACACTGTAGCGTTGAGAGTGATAGACGATAGTTATCCTGCTGAAACAGATATTGCTACCGGCAATGCTACTTTGTCATTTCAAAACAATGCACCAATAGCAGATGCCGGGGGACCATATTATTCAACACGCATTAATGATGCTCCCGTACCTGTTACTATTACCGGCATATATTCATACGATCCTGATATGCCTTGTGATGAGGTTGTTACCTATAAGTGGGATACAGATGGTGACGGTCTTTTTGGAAGTGATGATATCGATGGAGGTTTGTGTGACGGTTCTGAATGTGAGGGTTCTACGATAACCATAGTTGATGATTGGTGGTTTGGAGAAAGTGTGACAATTCAGTTAATTGTTATTGATTCATATGGCCTTATCAGTAATGCCTCAGAAACAACAATACAAATCGAAGAAGTAAATAACATCCCTCCTACTATCCTTGAAGTAGTAATTGATAACCCTGTTAGCGGAGATGCTTTTTTTGAATTCAGTGTAACTCATCCGGATGTGACCCCACAAACATTCGATTGTACTTTTTATATATTACCTGATATTGAGGTAGCTGTTTATGATACAGATGACAACTTAATGACACAGATTGATTATGATGGAGGTAATACAGTTCAAAACTATATCGGATATTTTGATGCTACTGCATTTTCAGACCAAAACTATAGGTTAAAAGTAAAAGTTGAAACGAGCGATAATCGTGTATCTGATCGTATTTCACGGCAATTTAACATTGATAATACACCGCCATCAAATCCCACATCATGTAGTGATCCTGGCTCGACAAGTGAAGAGTGTACAACGGATAATGATCCCGACTTTATATGGTCCGGAGCATCAGACAATTATTCAGCTCAGCTTGATTATTACTTTTACTGGGGTACGGATTTATCTGGAGAATCTATAACAAACCTTGCAACTTACAATGGATATAATCCGGATCTATTATTAGCAAATGGCATATACTATTTGCGAATAAACACAAAAGACGAGGCCGGAAATGAAGCAGGCTGGACAACTCTTTATACATATAAGTATTTTAACTTCACTCATATAGATACAGATTCAATTTGCGATAATGACAGTCTGTTATGGCATGGGAATTATTACAATACTACGGGAACGTATTATGCGAACTATTATTCAATAAACGGTTGCGACAGTATCTATGAACTTAATTTGTTTGTAAGAACAAGACCTCAACCATTTATTATTACAGGACAAAACAGTGTAGAAGAAAACCAGACAGAGATATATTTTGTACCTGAAAACTCTGATGTATTTTATGCATGGGATGTACAAAATGGCATTATTTCAAATCAAATTTCCAATGATACGGCTGAAATCCAATGGAATAATCCAGCCACTGGATATATTTATGTATTAGCAGAAGATCAATATGGATGCGTAAGTGATACTGCAATATTAGTAGTATATATTGGAACAACAGGTTTTAACACACTGTTCGATAATAGTGATATTATTATTTATCCCAATCCTGTAAAAGATATTATTAATGTTCGGTATGAAAAATATTTTCTATTGGAGCTTTATGATATACATGGAAGGAAAATCCTTATATCAAATAACAGAGAAACAGATATATCAAATATTAAACAGGGTATATATATTGTTTTAATTAAAAACAAGAAGAACGAATTGATTAAAGTAGTTAAGTTAATGAAAGAATAATGCACGGTAAAATAAAAAAATATGACCTCAAGAGAACGAATCATATCGGCAATTAATCATCAGCAGCCTGATAAGGTCCCGGTTGACCTGGGAGGATCTACGGTATCAGGAATATCTGTTCAGGCATATCATAATCTTAAGAAAGAACTGGGTATAGTAAAGCCAACCAGGGTATTTGATGTAGTGCAGCAGTTGGCAAACGTTGATTTTGAAGTTATTGAACGATTTGGGGTAGATGTGCTTGATGTTAACAGGCTTTTTACAGAAAACGACTCTGAATGGTATGATATTGAGATAACTGACGGATTGGTTGCCCAGTTTCCCAACTGGTTCAGGCCACAGAAGGACAATGACGGATCATGGTATACAAAAGATGAAAATGGTGAAGTACTCTCCAAAATGGCAAATGGTGCCGCCAGTTTTGATCAGATGATCTTTCCCTGGGAAAGCGGTTATCCTGAAACATTTGATAACATAAAGGATGCCTTTAAATTGATTAACTGGATGGCTCATTCACATACAAATTATATTAATTTCAATGAAAATGAGTTAAGAGAAAAAATCGGCAAATTACGCCTGACTACTGATAAGGCAATTGTTATGTCAGGCGGGGTAAAAAGCATTGAGATGGGATTCTTTCTCAGGCGGATGGATAACTTCTTTATGGATCTGATGGCTGACCAGGAAACGGTGAGCAGATTTCTTGACAAGATCACTGATATGCATCTCGCATCACTCGAAAAGAAATGCAGATCCGTGGGCGATCTGGTTGATGTAATCAGGTTTGGTGATGATCTTGGAATGACATCCGGTCCGTTTATTGATCTTGAAACATTCAGAAAGCTATTTAAACCCCGTTATAAGGTTCTCTGCGATTACATTAAGCAGAACAGCAATATGAAGATATTTCTTCACTCCTGTGGTAGTATCAGACAGTTTATCCCCGATCTTATAGAGGTTGGATTTGATATTATTAATCCGGTTCAGACAAACTGTGCGGGAATGGATGCAGCAGGTCTTAAAAAGGACTTCGGTAAAGAGATCACCTTCTGGGGTGGAGGTATTGACACAGCTTCGGTACTAAGTCGTGGAACACCCGACGATATTAGAAAAGATGTCCTTAACCGCTGTGAAATTCTTTCAAAGGATGGAGGATTTGTCTTCGCTGCCATACACAATATCCTTGCGGAAATCCCGCCCGTGAATATTATAACTGCGTTTGATGCAGTAAGGGAATTTAATGGGGAAATTTAAAAATAGCCACTTACTCCGGCTGCAATTACTCCCTTATAACCAAAACCAATCTCAGCGAAAACACCAATTGTTCTTCCAAAACGGATTCCCAGGGGTGTAATATGGAAATTAAAATGATTTATGTGGAAAGGCTCATCTTCTACTCCCTCAGTGTCTTCTGAGTATTCAGTACCAAAAGTATAACCAATACCAGCTACACTATAAAGTCTGAAAGCCATATCGTTTACATATACCAGTTTTATCTCAGGTGCAATAGTAAAATAATGTCTTTTCATACTACCAATCAGTTCATCATCACCATTAACAAGATCACCGGCTACCCAGTCGCTTACTATTGTCAGTCCTGCTGCAAATTTGTTTTTTACATAGTACTTATATGAAAATGAGTAAGCTCCAATGAATCTGAGATTATCAGTATTTTCAGCTCCAAGGGATAGAATTGTACGTCCTCCATCTGTAAGTAATGCTCCAAGAATCTGGTCGACAGTAAGGGTACCAACACCCAGACTTATTTCATTATCACCTCCCATGGTTTGCCCATAAGCTTTATTTGGAAGCACAATAAGCGATATTGCGAAAATTAGTATGTAAATATATTTTAGTTTCATGATTTTAGGTTTTTGATTAGCGTATTATGATATTCTCAACTAAAGAAACAGAATCAGAATCAGAATCAGAATTATAAAAATACAATAATAATTGCACCGGAACAAACTATTAGTTATCATAATAGTAGGCAGTCTCCAATCATACAATCTTCAATATTATTCTTATCTTTCAATATGTTTTTCAAGGTTTTGGATATATTCTTCATCATATTTCACTCCTCCCTGATTATTTTTAATCTTTTCGGATGGGTATGGAAAAAAACCAGGATCGCAAATCTTGTCACACTTCTGGTAACAGCAGGATCGTGGCTGATCCTGGGTCTTATAGTAGGATCTCTGGGATATTGCCCCTTAACAGAGTGGCATTTTAATGTTCTGAACAGGCTGGGCATTTATGATCTTCCAGTCTCTTATATAAAATACCTGATTGACAGGCTTACAGGAATCAACATCAATGCAAATCTTGTTGATTCCGTTACCCTTTGGGGATTGGTTTTAGCCCTTGTATTATCTGTTCTGATCAATATCAGGGATTTCAGATTGAGACGGGAGATGAGAGATGAGAAATGAGAGAAAAAAAGGGCCGCACATGGCGACCCTATAATTATCAGAGATTTTGAATCTGATTATCTAACAGGATTTGTGATGGTCATAAAGAGATCTTTTTCTTTCTCTATTTTATCCTTATTACCATAAACACAGTAAACGTCCTGTGACATCAGAGCGTCAACCATCTCTTTCATTCCCACAATATCTGAGGCAGTTGTCGATAAAATATCATCGCGCTGCGACTGAATAAACTCCTTTGTAATACCATTATAATATCTTCTCAGCGCTGTATTGCCCTTCATAGATGGGGTTTCAGGATCATCCAGAGTAGCAATGGTACCAATAATATACCTTGTCATAGCAGTTTCATCTGCATCAAAACTTTCAAGGTATGAAGGTGTGGCATCATAATTCTCTAATGATTCACTCAAATTCGGATCCCGGTATGAGCCAAAGAACATATTACCGGAGACTCCAAAGCTTGAAAATCCACCATATGCGCCACCGATTACCCTTATCTGATTCTGCAGCCAATCAGTTGACAGAATCTGGCTCAGTACCGAGATCTTACCACTCCAGTCATATCCAAGATCTTTGTAATTGGCTCCTTTAAGCACATACTGTACTTTTGAAGTTGTCATAAACCCTTCATTCTTCTTCTCAGGTACAAGGTTCCACTCCTTAAATTCCACACTGCCCTCAGGAAGTTTGGCGGCAAACTCAGATAGCCCTGCCGAATAATTCTTATAATTATCATCACTGCATGTAATGTTTGCTGCCAGGTTAGACCTTGTGAAAAGCAATGTTGATACATCTTTCAGTCCGGCAATGATCTCTTCGGCATTAGTATCAAAATTTTCAGCAAGATCAGCCAGGAACCAATAATAATCGAACCCATCCAACTGTTCATTAAATGCTCCGGTATTGCTATAGTATGAAAAGAGACGTGTAACTGCATAATTAATTCCACTGTTTTTCACCCTGGAATCTACCCTGGCAAGATGCCTGGTAATTAACTCCTTAAGTCTATCTGTGTCATCATAATTACTCCTGAGTAATATCTCTTCTGTAAGTTCAAAGAGTTTATCTCCTTTGTCAGTTACAGCCTTTGACTGAATTGTAAATAATGGAATATAGTTCTCATCACTCATATCCGGAGTAAATACACTTATAGATGAATTGAAACCACCTGTATGAATATTAAGCTGGTTATCAAGTTCACCATATGTATAATTTTCAGTATCAAACTTTCCAAAAAGATTGGATAACAGACCTGCATACTGAATTTGTTCCTGGGTAAGAACCCTCAGGTCGAAAAGGAGTTTGCTGTAAAGTATATTACTCGTAAACTCATCGAGGTGAATAGTCTTTATTCCATCAATCTCCTTCCCGGTTGCTTCATACCATACAGCTTCTTTTGTAATATCGTCCAGAGAAAGCAGGGGGATAGTAGCAAGGGCCTCAGGGGTATCTGCTCTCTTCTGATACTCTATCAACTCTTCAGTCTCCTTTATTAACATAGCCTTTGCTTCCTGGTCAAGTGATTTTTTCTTTTCTCTCAGTTTTGTAGCAACCTTTTTGTCTATCTCAGCCTGGAGGCCAGGTACCGGTTTTAGTGCTACAAGAACTGCATGGTTATTCCCAATCAATACCTCACTGATAATATTTTCCATATAATTTTCGGTAAGAGACCTTTTAACCTCCGCAAGAGGCTCTTCATACTGAAGTCCGATATACGGATCGTCAGCAAAAAACCATCCATGGAGCAGTTGCATACCATAAGTAAGACCTTTTTGCGCACTGTTACCTTCACGAAGGTTAAACTCCATCCTGTTAAGGGTGCCTTCGATAGCCTCCTTATCAATGCCATTTTCTACAACCTCCGCCAAAGTAGCCATCGTTATATCAAAAAAACTATCCATCTGGTCCTCATTTGCATTACGAACAATAATATGAAAAGCATTTTGCTTATTATCATCAATATAAGCAGACACATCGCTACCGATACCAGCCTCCTGTAATGCTAACCTCAGAGGTGCTGACTCCTGATTAGCTATAACATCAGAAATCACATCAAGAGCCATATTTTTATCATACTCGGTACTATACCCGGTCACAATGCTCAATTGCAGGAATGTATTATTCTCAAGATCCGTTCCTTCCAAAACAGGATATCCGGAGACGACCCTTTTAACCTCATCAAATGGTGCCTGTTCTTTGATCTCAACAACCTTATCAGATCTTTCATATTCTGAGAGATACTTCGTGTCAATAAACTCAAGCTCTTCAGCCAGGTCAGCATCACCATAAAGCAATATATAGCTGTTAGATGGATGATAGTGAGTAGCATGAAACTCCAGAAAATCCTCATAGGTCAGGTCAGGAATAGCAGTAGGATATCCTCCTGATGAGAAACCATAAGAAATATCCGGATAAAGATTTTTATTTACCTGGTAACCCAGCTCACGGTTAGGGCTTGAAAATGCACCTTTCATCTCATTGAATACCACTCCTTTATATATCAGAGGATCGTCGTCACCTGTTAATTCATAATGCCATCCCTCTTGCTTGAATATTCTTGGATCTGAATATATTAACGGATTATACACGGCATCGAGATATACATGCATAAGGTTAAAATAATCCTTATCATTCATACTGGCAACAGGATAAACAGTCAGATCAGCTCCGGTCATTGCGTTCAGGAATGTGTTCAATGATCCTTGCAAAAGCACATCAAACGGGCTCTTTACAGGAAAATTTTTTGATCCGTTTAGCACAGAATGTTCAATTATATGAGGTGTGCCGCAATCAGAGTTTGGAACAGTTTTAAAAGCGATGGCAAACAATTTGTTTGGATCATCCGCCATTATCTTGAAAACGCGGGCTCCGCTTTGAATATGCTCCAGGTAAACACATTCGGCATTTATCTCAGATACAAATTTTGAATCGAGAACCTTGTATCCTTCATAGCTTTTCTGTCCCGAGCAGCCAATAAAAAATACAGTAACTAACAAGACAACAGATAGATATATCCATTGTCTGAATGGTCTGGTGATAATTTTTTTCATTATTTCAATATGTTTAGGGTTAATATAACTTCAAACAGGTACGAAAATTACATATTAATAAGGTGGAAAACAACATAAGATTATTGATTAACAGTATAGGCTGTAGGCTGTAGGCTGTAGGTTGTAGGCTGCAGGCCCTCCTTCGCTCTCCACTTCGTTTCAAGCTTCGGAAGGGCAAAGCAGTCTTCAGTCCAACAGTCATCCACAGTCGTTTGTCGTTTGTCTTCGATTTCCCAAAAAAAATGTATCTTCAACAAAAAATTTTAAACTATCAGTTATGAAAAAAATCATTCTTGCACTTCTTATCGTGGCAGTTCCTGTGCTAATTGTAAATGGACAGAAAGGTAAACTGGAAGTAGGTAAGCCTGTCCCCAAATGGGTGTTACCGAATGCATCAAAAGTTGATCATTCAATGGATACATGGAAAGGTAAAGTCCTTCAGATTAATTATGTCGATCCGGATGTGTCAGATCTCAACGACCCTTTTAATGATGTGATTGATAAAGCAGCCGATATTGATAAGATAATTGACAAAGAGTATTTTAAAGGATTTGGCATTGTTGATACAAAATCAACATGGAAGCCCAACGGAGTGATACGCATGATTGCCAAGAAAAAGGAGAAGAAGTATGGCACTACAATTCTTTTTGACTATGATGCCTCTCTTCAGGAAGCCTGGGGTGTTCCGGCGGATAATTATACCGTGGTTATTGTAGACAAGAATCGTGTTTGCAGAGCCGTTTATACAGGCGAAATACCAGCCTCGGAACATGAAAAGGTCGTACAGTTAATCATTGAACTTACTAAGGAGTAAATCAAAATATAACCTGAACTTAAGGTGTCTCGTTTACGCGGGACACCTTTTTTATTGTGGCCCTATATCAACCTTATCCACCCTATCAACTTTCATTTTTATTTCCACCTTTCCAATTTTTCCCTTAACTTGCTTTTAGGTAAACTGTTCATACATTCAAATTAACCGCTAACAAAATACACCATGAAAAATTCTAAACATTTTATTGCAGTAGCAATATCATTACTGCTTATTGCTGTTATTTCCAACACACAAGCGCAAACCCCTCAACTGGTTAACTACCAGGCTGTAGCTCGTCTTGGATCTGGTGAGCTAATTGCCGGTGAGACTACCAATATCAGGATAGCTATTATCCATGGTGATATTACTCCCATCATATTGTGGGAAGAACAACATGAAATAACAACTAATGACTATGGTTTGATTACGCTAAGGATAGGTGATGCCGGAGCTGCAAAAACCGATGGCACTCTCTCATCCTTCAGTGAAATTAACTGGTCATACGGACCAATAAATATCAAGGCTACGATTGAATATGAAGGTACATGGTATGAAATGCCTTCTAGTCCGGTTGTATCAGTCCCATATGCTTTAATGGCAAGAGAAGCTGAAATAGGACAGATACCGGAGAACGGTGATACTCTGTACATTCCAACTGGCAGCCTTGCTATCGGAACAGACAGTCCGGGGGGGAGTAAATTATCTGTTGTAAGTGATAACGATCTTTCTGAAGAAGCACTGTTTGAGGTTAAGAGAGCAGATGGTCAGACTATTTTTGCAGTATATAACGATGCTGTAAGAATGTATGTCTCAAATGGCGATGGTACAAAGGGACCAAAAGGAGGATTTTCAATTGGTGGTTTCGATAGGAATAAGTCTACTTACATAAATGACCTGCTCTGGATTACACCCGATAGTATCAGGATGTATATTAATGATGAAATAGTACCTGACAAAGGACCCAAAGGAGGGTTTTCGATAGGAGGTTTCGACAGGCTTAAAGCGGGAAGTCAGGAGTTTCTGAGGGTTACTGATGATAGTACCAGGATATATATACCTGAAGGGGATTCTAAAGGTCCAAAAGGAGGCTTCTCAATTGGCGGTTTCGACAGGCTTAAAGGAGCAGTAGGCAGTGAGTATTTCAATGTATCAGGACAACTTACAGCTAATACTGTTGACAGCGCATCACAAATAATGTGGTACCCGCTGAAAGAGGCACTTATAGCAGGAAGGGTACATATTGGGTCCGCTGACAGCGTTGGTTTTAACTCAACTGCACTTGGTCATAAATCAATAGCTATGGGTGACTATTCCCAGGCATTTGGATATAAAGCAAGTGCAATAGGGAATAACTCTACAGCTGTTGGGAATAATGCCAATGCAGAAGGAGATGAATCTTATGCATTCGGAAACTATGCTATGGCACAAGACACTGGTTCTTACGCAATTGGGAGTGGGGCAACAGCTTCCGGTTTGCGCAGTTTTGCAATGGGATCAACTGGTGTGGACTCTGCGGGAGTAGGTACCTTTCCAACTACAGCAGCCGGTGATTATGCCTATGCCTTTGGGAACGGAAGTGAAGCCATTGGAAGAGGAGCATTTGCCTTTGGTGTTCAAAACAGTGCCATCGGTGATTTTTCTTTAGCAATGGGTTATAATACCACTGCAAGCAATTGGTATTCTACCACCATGGGGCGTGAGACAACAGCAAGTGGATTTGCTTCCACAGCCTCGGGGTATGAATCATTAGCAAGCGGGAGTTTTTCAACAACTATAGGGTATAATACGACAGCAAGCGATGACTGTTCAACAGCTATGGGCTATCATACAATAGCAAGCGGACATTCTTCCACAGCCATGGGTCATTATTCAACTGCAAGTGGTTTTGCTTCAACAGCAACTGGAGTAAGTACACAGGCAACAGGGACGTATTCCACTGCAATGGGATGGGAGACAACAGCAAGTGGAGATGTTTCCACAGCCATGGGGTATAAAACAAAAGCAAGTGGAAAGTATTCAACAGCAATGGGAGTAAATACAATAGCAAGATCATATATGTCCTATGTTATTGGATGGTATAATGATACACTTGCTACATCCAATCAAACTTTCTGGGGCGGACAAGATCCCTTATTTATTATTGGGAATGGACATTTCGCTGACGACAGGCATAATGCTGTCTTAGTCAAAAAAAACGGAGAAGTCTATTTCCCGGATGTGTATGAAGATGAAGTGGGAGCTACCAATAGGGATCTGTTTATTGATAACAGTGGTAAAATCGGTTATGTGACCTCATCAATAAAATATAAAACTAATGTGAATAGCATCGAAAATATAGACTGGCTTTATGATCTTAATCCTGTTACATTTAACTATAAAAGGGATGAAACAAACACCTTGCAATATGGTCTGATTGCTGAAGAAGTTGAAGAGGTAAATCCTTTGTTTGTTAGTTACAATGATAAAGGAGAAGTTGAAACGGTTTTATACAGCCGGCTTGCAACACCAATGTTAAAAGCTTTGCAGGAACAACAGGTTATTATCGAAGAAAAAGAGAGAAGGATAACTGATCTTGAAGACCGGCTGAACAATCTGGAAGCGATTGTAAGTGGATTATTAACCAGGTAATAATATCGATATAAAAAAGAGCACTGAATCAGCGCTCTTTTTTTGCAATCTGTTAATTAGTATTATTTGCCGGCCGGACCAACATACCTGGCACTGCCAAAGGCAAGGATAGGATAAAAAATAATAGATAAAAAGAGAAGTCCGAGTGTATACCCCACTCCCTTACCAAAGCTTTTGGAAAGAAGGTTTATCATCCATATTGCAAATACTACATTCACAATCGGAACAAACATCATCAGCAACAACCACCACCACGGCTTACCGACAACCTCCAGTAAAACAATAATGTTGTAAATAGGTATAATACTTGCCCAGCCCGGCTTTCCGGCCTTGGTAAATATCACCCAGTTCGATGCAATCATAAGAATAATGATTGCGACAGAAATAATGATACTAGCTTCCATTTTTAATAATTTTAGGTTTTTGATCAAGGTTATTAATAAGCAATTTAGAAAAAGTAATGGACTATTGCAAAAAAGAAAAGATAAGAGATGAATTATAAGAGGCGAAAACCATACACCCCGCTTCATGTCCTTAGCTCATCCCAGTATCTGATACCCGTAATAAATATTTTAATTATCATTGTAAAAACTTATTAATAGATTAAAAGATTATAAAATTATAAGATTATCAGATTAACAATTCAACAAATCAACAACTCAACCCCAAAATATGATCTTATTGTTATCGGTGGTGGTCCGGCCGGGATGATAGCAGCAGGACATGCTGCTGATCTGGGTGCAAACGTTATTCTGCTTGAAAAGATGAACAGACCGGGCAGGAAGCTGGGAATAACCGGTAAAGGCAGATGCAATATTTCAAACAGTGCTCCCCTGGAAATATTTATTGAAAAGACCAAACCTGATGGCCGGTTTCTCAGATCCGCATTCTCAACATTTTTTTCAGATGATATTGTTGAGTATATGAACCTTATTGGTGTCAAAACCATGGAAGAGCGAGGCGGGCGTATATTCCCTGTGAATGGCAGTGCCACCGAAATTGTAAAGAAGATGGAAATATGGCTGGCAGGGAAAAATGCAAAAATAGTTACAAACACAAGAGCTAAATGCCTTATTATCAATGAATCAAAAATCAGGGGCATCATTGCATTAACAGGAAAGAGTGGTAAACGGGTTGAAAAGAGATACTTTGCCGACAGAGTGCTGATTGCTACAGGAGGATTATCCTATCCGGCTACCGGCTCAACAGGAGATGGGTACAGATTGGCAGAATCGGCCGGCCATACAATTACTTCCCTCCTGCCCTCACTTGTACCACTGGAATCATCAAGCCCTTATCTTTCAATATTATCCGGACTGGAAATGAAAAATATAAAGGTTACGGTGCTTGTTGATAACAGAAAGAGATACGAGGAGTTCGGGGAGATGACATTTACATCTTTCGGGGTAACTGGTCCGGTTATATTATCGTTAAGCAGGGAAATTGTAAATCACCTGGAGAAAAAGCAGAGCATTGAGATTAGTATAGACCTTAAACCGGCACTTGAATATAAAAAACTGGATAACAGGATACTAAGGGATTTAAACACACGGGGAAAAGAGGAATTGAAAAACATTCTCAGGGGTCTGTTGCCACCCCCCCTTGTCGATGTAGCCTTAAGAGAGACAAAATTAGCCGGTTATAAAAAGGGCAACCAGGTAAGCTCTGCTGAGCGCAGAATACTTGCTGAATGGTTGAAAGGGTTCAGAATCATTATTACCGGGTACCGGCCATTCAAGGAGGCGATCATCACTTCAGGAGGTTTGGATATTAATGAAATCGATCAGAGGAATATGGAGTCTAAACTGGTTAAAGGTCTCTATTTTGCAGGCGAGATACTAAACCTGGATGCACCTACAGGAGGATATAATCTCCAGATAGCTTTTTCCACAGGATGGGTTGCAGCTGAAGGGATATTCAAAGAATAAAAAAAGCCGCGAAGAAATCTTCGCAGCTAATATCTATCGATGGAACAGTTATTTAGCCGGACAATCAATATCCTGTAACAGATTATTCCAGCAGTGCCATGCACTGTCAACGAAATAGTCAGGATTCTTAACTCTTCCGGCCTTAGTCTCACGATCCCACTCAATATTAATCATGCTTCCTGATAGTGAAACTGTATAAGAGGCATCATATACCATTTCGGGATTCAAACCATAAAGAACGTAGCTTCCTGTCTCATCCTGACCCGTCTCAGTATAGGTATATTTCAGAGATGTTACTTCTGTCTCAAAATCCTTCTCCCACAGAACCTCCAGAATTTTAACTGATGTTCCGTTATCATTCTTATATATCTTCCATGTTGCCTGTGTATGGTTGTAACGCACAACCCCGTCAAACCATGTAAATCCGGCATTCGGCAGGGATGCCAGAGCAATACTCATATCCATTGTAAATTCCTCGTTATTGAGACGTTCACCGGTAAGAGTTGCCACAAAATCGAATCCGCCCGATGTAAATTCATACGACCACTCCCACTTACTATCACCAATGTAGACCGGCTCCTGCTGAAGAGCATATCCATAAGCAGTTACCGGAAGGATCAGGGTTACAGTTGTAAACGTATTCCAGAAAAAAACCGTGAAATAGGAGTACGAAAAATTGTTGTAGGTTACAACAATACCTTTGCTATCAATTGGTTGTTGCTGAAAATCCGAAAAATTCATAATCAGGCTTTCAACCGGTGGAAGATCAGGCCTTTCGTCAAGGTTCTCCTTATCACATGAGGTGATAAGCAGCACCGATGAAATTATAATCATCAGAAAAAAGAGGTTAGTCAAAAATATTTGCTTCTTCATAACTATTTGTTTTATAAGTTTATAAATCATTTTATGGGTTTTCATACTTACAAAAGAATAACGGTAATTTGCGAAAAATATTATTTGATGACCATTATTATGCGAAACCCTTTTAGAGTATTAGACTATAAACTATAGGAAAAGGTTGTATGGGAGGGCGGAGGACGAAGAGTTACAGGTTTCAGGTTTCAGGTTACAGGTTCCGGGTTAAAAGAAGTAAGAAGTATGGAGTATGGTGTAGGAACGCAGGCAGTAGGCAGTAGGCAGTAGGCAGTAGGCAGTAGGCAGTAGGCAGTAGGCAGTAGGCAGTAGGCAGTAGGCAGTAGGCAGTAGGCAGTAGCCACAAGGAATAAGGCAGTAACCATAAGCCATACGCCATACGC
>JAUVKT010000132.1 GCA_030596125.1 Bacteroidales bacterium
TTCACTTGAGCCAAGGATCAGCCTTAAATATAAATTATCGAACAATTTTCAAGGCAAAATTACCTGGTCCCGTAACTCCCAGTTCGAGTTTCTCATTAGCAACTCTGTCAGCCCGTTCACAAGTCTCGAGACATGGCTTCCGGCCAGCCCGAATATTAAACCAATGAACGCAAACCAGTTAACTACAGGAATTCTGTTTAACAGCAATAATGAGTCATTAACTGTCAGCCTCGAAGCATTTTATAAGGAGATGAACAATTACATAAGTTATGTCGACCATGCATATATGCTGTTTAACCCTCATATTGAAGGAGAGATAGAATGCGGTACCGGAGAGTCGTATGGATTTGACATCTTGCTGCAAAAGCCATTTGGAAAAATTGATGGTTGGGTCTCTTACTCTTTTGCAAGAACCATGATTGATATTCCTGACATTAATAACGGGGTACCCTTTCCGGCACGATACGACAGGCCACATAGTTTTAATTTCTATATAAACTATAATCCAACCCCTAAGTGGGATATTACTGCCAACTGGGTTTATACATCAGGAAACCCCATAACAACGCCTACAGGGTTCTACTATTATAATGGATACCAGGTTCCCTTCTATGATGAACGGAATAACGACAGGTTGCCTGATTATCATCGGCTGGACCTGTCGGCTGAACTCAACCTTACCCGGCCAGGTAAACAGCCGGGATCAGGCTATCACCATTCGATAAGGTTTTCCATTCTGAATGCATATGGACGAAAAAATCCTTTCTCAATAAATTTTAATAAAATACTTAAAGATAGCGGGGCAATTGTTGTCCCAAAAGATCATAATACTCCTCCTGAGTTACAAACAACTATGATGTATATATATGGTGCTATTCCATCAATCAGTTACAGCTTTAACTTTTAATATGAAGAAGATATTTATTATACTGTTACTTTTTGTGCTTGCTTCGTGTGAGGAGGTTGTGGAATGGCCGATTGAGAACTATGTCACCCCAAGGCTGGTTGTCGAAGGTATGTTAACTAACCGTCAGGGGTTTAACTATGTAACCCTGACTCTTCCGGTTACTGATCCAAATCTTGAGCCTCAACCGTTAAGCGGGGCAACTGTTGCAATTACCGACGGTGAGAACATTACTGTGTTAACCGAATCGTTGGAGAAACCGGGAACCTATATTCCTGGCCCGGAAGTGACTGGTGTTGTTTATAAATCTTACGGATTATATATTTCCATCTCCCAATATGCATTTACTGCCTATGCATATATGATCCCTGTTACACCTCTTAAAGAATTTACTTACTATCAACTTGAAAAGCACCCCGGTTATTATGTTATCTCTCCCGACAAGAGCGGCCAGCCATCCTACACCGAATACAAGGTTGAATGGATTAATTCATCTGAACCTTCCACCATTCATACCTCACTATTCTATACATTTACTATCAGCACAATAGATGTAAACCAGTTTTTTAAACCGGCATCGGAATATCTCGTCTTCCCGGGCAATGCAAGGATAATCAGAACCAAATATTCATTATCGCCCGGTCATGAAAAATTTATTCGCGGACTATTGAGCGAGACTGAATGGAACGGTGGCTGGTTTGATCTACTTCCCGGCAACCTCCATACTAACCTTAGCACAGGTGCAGTAGGGTATTTCGCCGCCTGCTCTGTTGTACGCGACACAGTCTATTTTGAGTAGCCTGTCCGGGCTGTCTCAAAAGTCTTTTTGATCTGTCATTCCGAGCGTAGTCGAGGAATCCCACACTTGATTATCAAATAGTTAGATTTCTCCCCCGAGGACTCGGGGTCGAAATGACATATAAGAAACCCTATAAACTTTATAAATCTTCAAAACAAACTTTTTAAAAAATTTTGTTTTGAATAAGGGTATCTCCCGATTCATGTGTGATGATTATGAACAACACAGAAAATAATAATTAATACCAATAATCATTAAAAACAAGAATCATGAAAAAATTAATTTTAAACCTGTTTTCTTTAACAGTAGCAGTAACACTTTTTTTAACAAGTTGTGAGCAGAATCCCGGACCACAGGTTCAGGATGATTCTATCCTGCCCGATCAGTTTGGCGTGGATATCCCCGATGCTATCAGCTTTGCCGATTCACAATTGAAAAGTGCAAAAGCTGTTGATCCGCTGAACGGAAATGTTATCTATTACCACCTTGGAACCTTTATTAATGTTGGTGAAAAGGGTGCTGAGATTGTTGGTGATATAATACGAGGTATTGCCATTTACCAGATAAACAAACCTATGTCGCTAAGTTTTCAGAGTGATGATGATGGCAGGGTGAAAAATCTTGACGTTACTGCAGACTCTTATTATGACGGTGTATCCTGGGAATTTGAAATGGTAATTACGGATGCCGACTCGGAAATGAATGAAGATCGTGGCATGGCCCTGCAACTCTTCTGGAATAGAAATCCCAGGAAAGGTATTGCAATTCTTAAGCCTTACAATATCGACCGTACAGAAAATGAATTAAATGAGGATGCAATTTTCCGTATCGATTACAGTGAAGCAGGTGAAAGAGGTTACGATGCCTATATGCTGGTTGCAGTAGCAGGCCTTGAAGTACTTGACCCGCTGGAAAATCCCTATAGCATGAGTACGCTAAAGATGTTCGCAGGTAAAACTGATGATATAGTCGATGTTTATGGCAATTCCGACCATCCAAATGCTAAATTCTTCACAAGCGATGCCGGATTTAACTGGGCCTTCGTAGCATCAGGTGATGATGATCTTAATATCGGAGTAGCTGAAGTTGGCCTTCCGCCAAGTAATCTGGATGAGCCTTCAAGGATTGTTCTCCTGGAAGATCATTCTGTAATGAATGTTTTTACAGACCAGATATATGAAGTATGGCCAACAATTGATCCTCAAAGTGTTGAAACCTATCTGCTAAATACTGCTGCTCCCGGATTCTTTGACAATGGCGGTTTCATACAGGGAGGAACATCACCCGGAGAAGAATACAATGATATAGTAACCAGATTACCTTCCCTCACTCCATACAACCCAAAAGAAGTAGCT
The DNA here is from genome assembly GCA_030596125.1 of Bacteroidales bacterium. Classification (GTDB taxonomy): domain Bacteria; phylum Bacteroidota; class Bacteroidia; order Bacteroidales; family VadinHA17; genus JAUVKT01. Next base: position 3,059 of record JAUVKT010000132.1, read on the forward strand.
GATATGGTAATTGAATTCAAAATTAACTAAGGCTAACTCTTTTCTACCAGAGACCGGGAATGCATTCGCTTCCCGGTTTTTTCTTTATCAGGGAACAATAAACAGGTATCCTTTACCCTTTAATGTATTAATCTTTACTGCCTGGTCTTCTTTAAAATACTGGCGCAATTTTCTGATATATACATCCAGATTCCGGGAGTTAAAAAATGAATCATCGCCCCAAACTGATAATAGCAGGTTCTTCCTGTCAGTAATATGGTTCCTGTTGGCATATAAAATATTCAATACCTGAGAATCGCGATACGAAAGCCTGGTGGTACCGGCAGGGCCTGTTAGCTCATGAAGCCGGGAGTTATAAGTAAACTTGCCTATGATTATCTCCTCAGGCATCTCACTAAGCTGTTCTTTTCCGTTATGAATATTGATCTGGTTCTCTATCCTGGCAATCAGCTCCTCTATACTGAATGGTTTCCTGAGATAGTCCGTTCCCCCCGATTTAAATCCCATGATAAGATCTGCTGTCTCGGTTTTTGCTGTCAGAAATATTATTGGCAGGTCAGGATGCATTCCCCTGATGTTTTTACTCAGGGTATATCCATCTATATTGGGAAGCATTATATCCACAATGCATAAATCAGGACTAAAACTGTTGAAGGCATTCATAACATTAACGCCATCAGTCACCCAGTGAACTTCATACCCCTGTTTTTCAAGGGTCTCCTTCACAATCTTACCCAGAAACTGCTCATCTTCGATATATAAAACTTTTGTTTTCAATCCCTCTTTATTGGAATTTTAATAATAAATGCACATCCTGTTTTATTGTTCTTTACCTCTATTGTTCCATTATGCATCTCTACAATCAGGGCGGCAAAACTAAGACCCAGGCCATACCCTTTTACATTATGAATATTGCTTGTTGGTATTCTGAAGAACTTCTCAAATACCTTTTTTCTGAATTGTTCAGGGATCCCGGGGCCATTGTCGCTAACTACTATTACAGCGTTACCATTATCAACAGATAACCTGACTTCAATTTCAGGATTGCCATTACCATACTTCAGGCTATTATCAAAAAGGTTTATTATTACTCCCTGGAAATACAGTGGGTCAGCATCTACAATCAGAGAATCAGGATGCTCAAAGCTTACCAGGGCATTTGCCTCATTAATCCTTGGTTTTAACGAATTTATAGCCCCCTGGATCAGATCAGTCAGATCAATCTTTTCGAACCGTATTATTGATCTGTCCTGTTCGATTATTGAGTTATCAAGCACCTTGGTTATCAATAATTCAAGCCGTTTGATCTCCTTTGCTGCCATTCCCAGGTACTCTTCAGCTACAACCGGATCGTGTTTTAAATCAAAATTCCTTAGAGCCTCAAGGGCAACTTTAACCGTTGATACAGGAGTCTTCAACTCATGAGAAATATTACTGATAAAACTGCTTCTCATTTCATTTAAAACCATCTGCTTTCGCATGCTTTTGTAAGCCATCATAAAAGCCGAACCGGTTAAAAGTATCAGTATCAGTGCAAAAAATATCTGTGGTAATATCTGTCCAAAAAGATATGGACGGTAACTATTAAAAAAAACTCTGGGAAGCATATCTGTCCAACCACCTACAATCAAGACCCTGTCGCCGGTCACATCCCATAGCTCCTGCTCACTGCCGGGTACCCACACAGTATTAAAACTAAATCCCTCACTCCTCAGCCGCTCTTCAAAATCTGACATAAAGAGAACACTATCCATCTCTTTCTCAAATCCATGAACAGCTCCTGTAGGTGTACTACTGTTATCGTCTACATGCTGAACAATCAGTTTAACGCTTCGAAGCAGCATCTC
>JAUVKT010000083.1 GCA_030596125.1 Bacteroidales bacterium
AGGGTTGAGGTACTCGGTTTTGTTGATAATGAACAGTCGATAGATTGGATATCCAATAGTGGAGCCAAAGTGGTTAACCTGCTGTGTAAAGGCTCTCTTAAGCATGTAACCAGACAGCTAAGAAAAAGTCCTGATGTTCATATCAGCGATATCTTAACAACAATTAGCTATGCAACTGATAAAGGCATATCCGTTAATCTTTATCTCGAAGATTGGTCGAACGGTATAAAAGACTCCCCTGAATATGTTTATATGTTTATGGACAGGCTGATGTCAGCAGGGGTTAAAAGGTTTATGATTGCCGACACACTAGGTGTTCTTAATTATGAACAGACATATGTTTATTGTAAAGATATGGTAACCAGGTATCCCGGTTGCCATTTTGATTTTCATGCTCACAATGACTATGATCTTGCCACTGCAAATGTATATGCTTCACTTAAAGCCGGTGTAAAAGGAGTACATACCACGGTTAACGGATTAGGAGAGAGAGCGGGAAATGTTCCGTTGTCGAGTGTTGTAGGTATATTAAACGATCATCTGTTTTTGAAATCAAATATTGACGAAACCAAAATTACCAAGGTTAGCCGGCTGGTGGAAACCATTTCAGGAATAAGAATACCTGATAATAAACCTTTGATCGGGGCAAATGTGTTTACCCAGACATGCGGTGTTCATGCCGATGGTGATAGTAAAGATAATCTGTATCAGAATAAGCTTATGCCCGAAAGGTTTGGCCGGATCAGGAAGTATGCCCTGGGAAAGACATCAGGGAAAGCTAATATAGCTAAGAACCTGGAAGAGATAGGGCTAACCCTCGATAAAGAATCACTGAAAAAGGTTACTGATAAAATAATTGAACTTGGAGACAAAAAGGAGATTGTAACGGTTGAAGATCTGCCATACATAATATCTGATGTTCTTGAAAACGGAGTAGTCAGTGAACCTGTCAGGATTATTGCTTATTCATTATCATTATCGAACGGGCTCCGGTCGCTTGCCAATATAAAGGTTGAGATAAATGGTGAAACGTTTGAGGAAAATTCGATAGGAGATGGCCAGTACGATGCCTTTATGAAAGCTCTTTGGAAAATATACAACAGGCTGGACAGGCCTCACCCACGATTACTTGATTATGTTGTTACCATTCCCCCCGGTGGTCGTACTGATGCCCTGGTAGATGCAAGTATTACCTGGGATTTTGAGGGGAAAGAATATAAAACCAGAGCTGTTGAGGCAGACCAGACTGAAGCTGCAATTAAGGCGACACAGAAAATGTTAAATATTATTGAAAACTTAAGAGAAAAAGGCAATTAATGAATTTTAAAATAGCACTATTACCAGGTGATGGGATCGGACCCGAGATTGTTGAGCAGGCAGTTAAAGTATTAAATGTCATAGCTGAAAAATATGATCATAAATTTGAATATTCTGAGGCTCTTGTGGGAGCTGTTGCAATAGACAGAACAGGAAACCCATTTCCTGATGAAACATATGAAATTTGCCGGACATCAGATGCCGTGCTATTCGGGGCGATAGGCGATCCCAAATATGATAATGATCCTAAAGCAAAGGTTAGACCTGAACAGGGCTTACTGGCAATGCGTAAGAGACTTGGTCTTTTTGCAAATATCAGGCCTGTAAAGAGTTACGAAGCACTTATTCATATGTCGCCTTTAAAATCCGACCTGATTAAGGATGTTGATTTTGTAGTGATCCGCGAACTTACAGGAGGCATCTATTTTGGAGAGCCCAGGGGCAGGACTGAGGATGGAAACACGGCATTCGACTCATGTGTTTACACAAGACATGAGGTAGAACGGATAGTGGAACTTGGATTTAAATATGCCAGGGAGCGAAATGGTAATCTGACAGTTGTGGATAAAGCAAATGTACTTGCCACCTCAAGGTTATGGAGAGAAGTAGCTCAGGAAATCTCCGGTAGAAATAGTGATGTTAAGATGGAATTAATGTTTGTTGATAATGCTGCCATGCAGCTCATTCAGTTTCCAAAAAGGTTTGATGTTATTGTAACCGAAAATATGTTCGGTGATATACTGACAGATGAGGCAAGTGTAATAACAGGATCGTTGGGTCTCCTGCCTTCTGCATCGATTGGATTACAAACTTCGGTTTTTGAGCCCATTCATGGTTCCTGGCCTGAGGCAGCAGGAAAAAACATTGCTAATCCGCTTGGAACGGTATTGTCAGCAGCAATGTTGCTTGAATACAATGGATTTTCAAATGAGGCTTCTGCAATAGAAGATGCTGTTGCCAGGTCACTCACTGAGGGAGTGGTTACTCCTGATATAGATGCTAAATCAAAATTTGGCACATCAGATGTTGGTGACTGGTTAGCCGGGAATATTCAATAACATACTCTGTATCCGTATAGCAATCGAATTGTTTATTACTTTTATTATCGATTAAAAGTAATTGGGAATGACAGATATTAAACTACCTCAGTTTTCTGATATCAGGGAAGCTCATATAAGAATAAAGCAGTTTATTCATCGTACCCCGGTATTAAGTTCAGGGCAATTAGACAAAATATTCGGGGCGAGACTTCTTTTTAAGTGTGAAAATTTTCAAAAAACCGGCGCTTTTAAATTCCGGGGAGCCATTAATGCTGTAATGCAATTATCTGATAATGAAATTTCAAGAGGAGTTGTGACACACTCGTCCGGAAATCATGCTGCTGCCCTGGCCCTTGCTGCAAGCATGAGAGGCGCAAAAGCTTATATTGTAATGCCTGAAAACTCACCTGATGTGAAAAAGGCAGCCGTAAAGGGCTATGGAGCTGAAATTACATATTGCACACCAACACTCATTGCAAGGGAGGAGGCTGCTGACAAAATCATTAATGAGAAGGGAGCTACCTTTATTCATGCCTATGATAATTTTAATGTTATCTGCGGGCAGGGTACAGCCGCTTTAGAGATTATTGATGACCAGCCCGGTCTCGATATTATTATTACACCGGTTGGCGGGGGCGGCTTGTTAGGAGGAACTGCTATAGCAGTAAAGGGTTCGAAGATGGGAATTGAGGTTATTGCAGGAGAACCGAAAGGAGCTGATGACGCATTCAGATCGTTTCATTCAGGTGAGTATATCCCCGTTCACACCCCAAATACCATTGCCGACGGTCTGCTTACAACTATGACAATGCGTACCTTTACAATAATGCGTAAAAATGTGGATGATCTGGTTTCGGTTAATGAAGAGTCGATAATTGAGAGCATGAGGCTTATTTGGGAACGAATGAAGATAATCGTTGAACCTTCAGCTGCGGTACCCCTGGCAGCAATAATGGAAAATCCGGGCAGGTTTGCAGGGAAAAGAATCGGATTGATACTATCGGGAGGGAATGTTGATCTTTCTAAACTTCTCTTCTATTCTGAAAAATTAAAATAACCTGTAATAGGGTAGTGGTCTGAGTAATTTACCCTGTTGATTTCGAAGCCTGAACATGAAAACCTGTCGGAGTATAGAATATAGTCGATCCTGTTGGATGGGTACTTATCCCTGTAAGTAAAACCGGCACCTTTTCCGGCCTCAACAAAAGTATCCTTTAGTCCGCTACGTATTTTGCGGTATGTAAAAGATACGGGAGTATCATTAAAGTCGCCACATACAATTACCGGGTATGGAGAATTATTAATATGATCCTTCAGTATTTTAGACTGACTTGCCCGACGGGCAAAACCCTCCTTAAGTGTTGAAGAGAGACCTCTTATCTCATTTATCCTGCTATTTTCATCACTTTCGTAAATTTCTTCTATCAGCGATCCTTCCATTCTTCTGAGCCTGAATGACTGAAGGTGATTATTGTAAATCCGTACAGTATCATTTCCGATCAGAAGATCTGTAAATATTGTAAGACTGGCAGATTTAGGATGTACAACATCTCCCCTGTTGATTATTGGGAATCTTGTAATTGTAATAATCCCAAAAATGCTTTTTTTCGAATCGCCAAGCATCTTCAGGTGATAATTAAAGTCAGGATCTATTGCATCGACAAAAGTATATCTGACATTCGTTAATCCATAAGTTGGATAGAATTCCTGGAAACAGAGGATGTCAGGAAGTGCCTGCTCAATTAGTGCAATAATCTGAACTTCGCTGTTCTCCTTCTCTTCATACTTATTAAAAAGCCTCAGATTGTAACTGTTTACACTGAATTCATACTCACTGTTATTTTTACTGCCAAACTGGATATAATTATTAAAATGTGAAATTCCCAATAAAATTACCACAACGGATATCAGTGCCTCCTTTTTCAATTTCATACCCCACCCTATGACAAAGAAGATATTGACAAGCAAGAGGTAGGGATAGGCCAGACCAAAGAATGCCGGAAAGGCAATTTTGTCGGGATTAATATGGGCAGACAGGTATGAAAGCAGAAGAGATGCTGCAATAATCAGGTTGGCCCCGGTAACTATTTTCTTGAGTAGTTTTCGCAATTTGACCTGTATATTTACCAAAAATAGCCTGAATAATTTAAAAATGGCAGTCTGGAATAGTTATTTATTAGATTTTATCAATTCTTTTTCTGGCTCTCTTTAAAAAGAATTTCTTTTTCTTTTTTAGTGAGACTGTCATAACCACCCTTTGATATCTTCTCTAATATTTTATTTATCTGTTCCTTATGATCGGATCGTGCCTGGTTATATTCGTGATCGGTCATCGGTTTTTTATATGAAACTTTCATTTTTTTTCCGGGTCTGAACCATGTTGCTAAAGAGTCGAGTAAGCGTGTAAGCCAATTACCAAGATCACTGCCTCTTTTTATGTTCACGGCCCAGAGGTATCCCATGACAGCACCTCCTATATGAGCAATTTTTCCGCCGGTATTTACCGAAAAATCAAACAGAGAGGTCATTAGAATTATAGCAATTGCCAGATATTTGATCTTTACTGTTCCGAACAGGAAAAGCCTGACTGAATAATTTGGAACATAGGTTGCAATAGCCACAACCACAGCCATTACGGCAGCGGAGGCTCCAAGAGCAATTGAGATATTAATAACATCCCTGAAGGCAGGGAACAGATTAAAAGATATAATATACAGCAGGGCTCCGGCAAGGCCTCCAAGCAGGTAGACAGAAACAAGCTTTTTCTGATTGAAATATCTAGAAAAAATCTGCCCGAACCAGTATAACCAGAGCATATTGAATAGGATATGAAAAAATCCTTCATGCAAAAACATATATGTAACTACTGTCCATGGCTTTGTTGCAAGCTCTGGTAATGAAGCTGGTGCAGCCAGGTAGCTTAGAAAGACACCTGATATCTGAGGGGAGTTAAGTAAGAATGCAAAGACATGAACTATCTTAATAATCAGAAATATAGCTGCATTAATGTAGATAATTTTCATCAGGCCGCTACCTGCTCTGAATTGAGCTTTTATATCATCTGTCAGAGCCATTGTCAGTAGAGTGTTTTTGTTGTTTTTCTCCAGATCTTAATAAGGATATAACCGAAAAGCATTCCCCCAAGGTGGGCGGCATGTGCAATGCTGCTACCGGGCTGTGATACAGCAAGGTAAAGTTCAAGTGCTCCATAGCCTATCACCATCCACTTTGCTCTTATTGGGATCGGGGGGAAGAGCAACATAAGCTGGGTATTGGGGAACAGCATACCGAATGCAAGCAATATACCGAAAACAGCTCCTGAGGCTCCAACAGTTGAAATATTGAGAATCCCGTTAAGCTGTCCCATTACCGGATGAGTGAAGTTTTGTCTTTGTGCCCATATCTCATAGCCGGTATCAGTTACTCTTTGCAACTCATCGGGTGATATAACAGAAATAAGCTTGAAGTACTCTATAGCTATAACAGACTCATGAACAAATGCAGCTCCCAGTCCGGTTATGATATAATATAGAAAGAATCGTTTTGGCCCCCACACACTTTCCAGCACACGTCCGAACATATAGAGGGCAAACATATTGAAAAACAGGTGTGTAATACCTCCATGCATAAACATGTGGGTAATTATCTGGTAGGGCTGAAAAAGTTCAGATTTAGGGAAATGAAGTCCCAATACCTGGTTAAGATCAATATTAAAGACTGCTCCTGCCGTATACGAGGCAAGCAGCATTATCACATTAATTATTATTAAATTTTTTGTAACCGGCGGTATATTGGAGTACCCTCTTCCAAAACTGTACATAAAATCATTCTTTTTTTATACCATAAGAGATAACAATAGTCAAGCCAAAGTTATCTCACCTTATAATAAACGACATAATGTCAGAGGCCCTACGCCTTACGCCCTATGCCCTATTTAAGTCTTTTATCTAATTCTTCAAGAGTGATTATATTAACCACAGGTTTTCCGGTAGGAGAATAGTTAGGCGTTTTACACGCAAAAAGCGCATCAAACACCTCTCTTAGCTCCTCGTTAACCAATGCCCGTCCGTATGGAATAGCAGCGGCTCTTGCCATAGCAACTGCCAGCCTTTCTTTTGGGCGTGAAGACAGATTTTGTGATGTTGTTTTATACTCTTCAAGCAGGATCTCCAGCATCCCGGAAGGGTCATCATTTTTACTGTCTGAAGGGTATCCGTTAATTGTAACACTATTGTTTCCAAGGTAGGTTACATCAAATCCTATAATTTTAAGGTCATCTTCTATTTCTGAAAGAATAGTAATATCAGCCTGAGACAGTTCAATCGCTTCCGGGAAAAGAGTCCTCTGAGATTGAGGGTTATTGCTTTCAATTGCCTCCATAAACTTTTCAAAGAGGATCCTTTCATGGGCTCTTTTCTGGTCTATAAGCATCAGCCCCGATTTAACAGGAGATAATATATATCTGTTTTTAATCTGTAATAGCCGGCCTGGTTCATTTGAGGTAAATACTGCTCCCTGCTTCACATTGCTGCCGGCACTTTCCAGTCCTGCATACAGTTTTTCCCAGTTGTCGAGATTACTTCTGTTACCGTGATTAATTGTAATTGGATCTCTGTGGTAGCTGTCATCTTCACGGAAAGGATTGAACGACCTGTCTATCTCAATATCAGGAGATGCCTGAATGTTTTTGTTAGCTATGGGTATATCGATAATGCCTTCATTATTAAAATCAATAGACGGAGAAATATTAAATTTACCGATAGCTTCTCTCACAGAGGCATGTATGATCTGCCATATCATACGTTCATTTTCAAACTTGATCTCTGTTTTGGTGGGATGGATATTAACGTCAATCGTTGCCGGATCAGCCTCCATAAAGATAAAATATGATGGTATTGAATCAGGTGTCAGAATATTTTCATACGCCTCCATAATAGCTCTATGGAAGTAAGGGTGACGCATATATCTGTTATTAATAAAGAAATATTGTTCTCCAAAAGTTTTGCGGGCGAATTCGGGTTTTCCGATAAACCCACTGAGTTTAGTAAGCGAAGTTTCGGTATCGATAGTGACAAGGGCTGGATTAATATTCTTACCAAACAGACCGATAATTCTCTGGCGCAGGTTAGTGGGATAAAGGTTGAATATCTCACTGTCATTACTGGTCAGGTTAAACTGTATATCGTGATGTGCTATCGCAATTTTTTCAAATTCATTAATAATATGTCGCAATTCGGTTTTATCAGACTTCAGAAATTTTCGTCTGGCAGGAACGTTGTAAAACAGGTTTTTTACAGCAATATTGGTGCCTGCCTGGCAGCTTACCGGTTCCTGTTTTTCAATTTTTGAACCGCTAATCTCTATCAGGGTGCCAATCTCCTCTTCATGTTTTTGGGTTTTGAGCTCAACCATTGCCACTGCAGCAATTGAAGCCATTGCTTCACCCCTGAATCCCTTTGTATGGATCGAAAACAGATCTTCGGCTTTTCTTATTTTGGATGTAGCATGACGTTCAAAGCAAAGTCTTGCATCTGTCTCAGACATTCCGGTACCATTATCGATGATCTGAACCAGTGTGCGGCCTGCATCCTTAATTATAATTTTAATAGTTGTGCTTCCTGCATCTACGGAGTTTTCAATAAGCTCCTTTATCAGGGATGCCGGCCTCTGAATAACCTCACCTGCAGCTATCTGGTTGGCAACTGAGTCGGGAAGTAGCCTGATTATATCAGTCATTTATATGGCTATTAAAGATAGAAGAAGACGTAGGAGATCAGGATTAGTACCAGGATTATGACAACAAGCCGTATTGCGGTGTATCTGTGAACTCTTTTCGTTTTTTGCCTGAAAAAATTGGTCATGCTGCCCTTTTGTATAGAGGGAACATATTCATCACCTTCATCCTTTATCCCCAGTTCCAGTTTTATCCGCCTTACGCGCTCTTCTCTTCTCTCCTTGTCAGGATCATAATAGCGGGGAATAAGATTAAATTCCTTTGGCCTATACTGTTTAAAAAAGCTTGGTATGCTCATTACAAATGTTTTTTACAAAGGTAATAATATTATGCCATCCGGTCAATTTAGCTCTCCTCCGCAGATTTTACAATATATGGCATCTTCATCATGTATTTCGGACATACAATCCCGGCAGGTAAAAGCAGGCCCGGCTTCTTTCTTTAATAATCTTTGCTGTTCGGAGATCTCGGCACTTACTATTCCGGTTGGAACCGCAATAATAGCATAACCAGTAAGCATTGTGATACTTGCAAGCAGTTGTCCTATTGGTGTTACCGGTGCAATATCACCATACCCTACAGTTGTAATTGTTACAATTGCCCAGTATATTCCCTTGGGAATACTGGTATAACCGCTTGCTTCACCTTCAATCAGATACATCAATGTGCCGATTATTATTACAGTTGTAAATACCGCTGACAGAAATACACCTATTTTAGCTTTACTTGCATATAATGACCGGTTGATAAGCAGTCCGGCTGTTGTATAACGCGACAGTTTTAGTACTCTGAATATTCTGAGTAACCTGAGTCCTCTTATAACAAGAAGGCTCGATCCTCCTGTTAGGATCAGTCCAAGATAGGAAGGTAGTGTGGCCAGCAGATCAATTATTCCGTAAAAACTGAAAACATATTTAACAGGTTTGTTTGCGACCATAATCCTCATAAGGTATTCGGCGGTAAAGAAAATAGTTATCGTCCATTCGATAAATATAAATATATCATGATATCTGCTCGATATATCGGGTACGGAATCAAGTATAACTACAATAATGCTGATAATAATTGCTGAAATCAGCACGATATCGAACGTTTTCCCCTTCTTGGTATCTGCTTCAAAAATAATCTCATGAAGCCGGGATTTTAATTTATCTGACATGATGTATATTGGTGGGTTGATTTCTTCAAAGGTATGAATAATCGGGGTTATGAAGAAAGTTGATAGAGTTGATAGGGTTGATAAAGTTAATGTGACCAGATATTATGATTATTTCTATCTTTAATCAAAAATAGAAGAATGAAAAATCTGTTAATCACACTGGCAGTACTGGGTGTTGTCGTTGTCGGTTGTACCTCTGAAAACGATCTGCAACTTGAAGTAATCTCACTCAATATTCGATACGATAACCCCCGGGATGGCAATAATGACTGGCCCGGCAGAAAAGATATGGTGGTATCATTTTTACATGAACAACAACCTGATATTTTTGGATTACAGGAGGCGTTGTGGCATCAATACAGATATATTGACTCATTGATGACCGGATATTCATCAGTAGGTGTTGGTCGTGATGATGGCGAGATGAAGGGGGAGATGGGTCCCCTGTTTTATAATAACACCAGGTTCAGACTGATTGAGTCAGAAACATTCTGGTTGTCGGGCACTCCTGATCTTCCAGGAAGCCGGGGATGGGGGGCTGTGCTGCCCCGTATTGTCACATGGGTAAAGCTTGGGGATAAAGATTCGGGTAAAGAATTTTACTTCTTTAATACCCACTATAGCCATATGTCTGACTCTGCAAGGCTAATGAGTTCAGTTATTCTTTTAGACCGGGTAAGGGAGATTACAGGCGACACATTTTTTGTAATAACGGGTGATTTTAATATGCTGCCCGAAAGCAAAGCTTATCAGATACTTACAGAAGAAGGAGCAACAGACGCGTTGATTCGTGATACCTATATTTTATCTGAAACAGAACCTTCCGGCATGGTCTGCACATTTAACAGATTTAGTGACAGTCCGATGGAGGGCCGGATAGACTATATTTTTGTCAGGGAAGGAGCTTCTGTTAAGAACCATACAACCCTCAAGTATAAAAAGGATTCACTCTTTATTTCAGATCACTGGCCGGTAAGGGTAACAATAACAGATACTTCTAAAATCAAAAGGAGTGCCCTGGATTAATATGACAGGGTGATATAATCCAGAAACTCCCGGAGTTTGAGGTCGCATTCGAAAAGGTCGGAGATAAGCCAGCCTGAGTTGTAGCCTGGCCGGTTAAACTCTTTAATCTTGAAACACCAACCCGGAATATCAATAATATAGTATGAAAGCTTCTCCACATGCTCAATCTCAATTATATTTTTATTGAGACAGTAAAAGAAAACGCTTAAAGGATCGTACCGGTAATTGAGGTGAGCATAATCCTGGAGGTGGACAGAATCCTCCATAGCTCTTTTCAGGTTGATAAAATTTGTTTCATTACTGCTGGGGGAGATAAATCTGATATGAGTTGTATCTTCTTCCATGAACCTCAACGCATCACCATTAACATCAAGGATAACCCATTTTACCATGTCGTCACCTACAATTTCCTGGTTTAGAAATATTGTCACTGTTTCGTTTTGTTCCCCGAGCAGAACTTTTGTTCTGGCAGCGGCAATTATTTTATTGGAATATTTGTAGATATACAGGTTGTTACTATCAACATAGTCTATAAATTTTTTAGTCAGCAGAGGATCTATTGCAGAGGAGGTATCCCTGTCGAACAGATGTTCCAGA
>JAUVKT010000065.1 GCA_030596125.1 Bacteroidales bacterium
CGTAATATCGGTCAATAGAATTGCTTTATAAAATATAGACAGAGTACATAGTTATTTATCCTGTAACAGAATGAAAAAGGGGAATCATTATGATCCCCCTTTGACTGATTTTGGTGACTCAGCTGAGTCTCGAACTCAGGACCCTTCCGCAAAGCGGAATGCTCTACCTTATTTTGAGACAAGGTCAGTGATATATTGTTTTGATTTCTTGTTTTTTATGAATTTCTCTCTATTCATTGCCTCCTTTTTAGATGCATATTCTTCATAATATACTAAAGTCCAAGGGATTCCAGCATCAGTATATTTGCTCTTTTTTCGATTATGCTCAGAGAGTCTTCGTTCCAGATCATTAGTATATCCAACGTAATATCGGTCAATAGAATTGCTGTATAAAATATAGACAGAGTACATAGTTATTTATCCTGTGACAGAATGAAAAAGGGGAATCATTATGATTCCCCTTTGACTGATTTTGGTGACTCAGCTGAGTCTCGAACTCAGGACCCCATCCTTAAAAGGGATGTGCTCTACCAACTGAGCTACTGAGTCTCCTGTTTTCCTTTCAATAAAGGAGATGCAAAATTAAGCACAAATATTTTAATTTCAAAGAGTGTTCCAAGAAATATTTCTATGATCTAACACACGTCTGGACAACCTTATAACAGACAGGAATACAGATATATAGCATTATTCCAGCTTGACTCATCATCTCCCTTTCTACGTTTTATGTCAAATGTCAAATGTCAGATGTCAAAGGTTCAGCCCCACTGCCTGCTTCCTACTCCATACTTTTCTCCCACTCTCCGATTCATGTCAAATGTCAGATGTCAAATGTCAAATGTTCAGTCCCTCTCCGATTCATGTCAAATGTCAGACGTCAAATGTTCTTCAATGACAACAATGAAACTAACCTCCTCCATACTTCTTACTCCCTTACTTTCGGTACCAGGTACCTGCCTGCCCGTAACCAGTTCCCTACCCTACCCTCCGTTCCCTGCTAAAAACTACTCCTCCGACACCTCCATAAGCAATTCCCGGTAAGTTGAAAATATTCTCGACTTGGAAAGAAACCCCACATATACACCACCATCCAGCACCGGAAGATTCCATGCCCCGGTCTTTCTGAATGTCTCCATCACAGTATCAACATTTTCACTCTTATCGATATAAGACGGGGGCATAACCATCAGGTCGCTAACATATGTCTCTTCATACATCTCCCTGTTAAACATAATCTCCCTCACATTATCGAGCAGTACAACTCCTTCGAGTATTCCATACTCGTCAACAACAGGAAAAACATTCCTCTTTGAAGTGGAAATAACTTTTGCCAGTTTACCAAGAGTATCTCCTGACTGCACTGTAACAAGATCTTTTTCAATCTCCTTGTTCCAGTCCATAAGTGTAAGAACTGCTCTATCCTTATGATGTGTAATCAGCTCACCCCTTCGGGCAAGTCTTTTATGGTATATTGAGTGTCTCTCGAACCTCATTACGGTCATGTAAGATATTGTAGATGTAATAATTAACGGGATAAGTAATCCATATCCCCCCGTTATCTCAGCTATTAGGAAAATTGCTGTTAAAGGGGCATGCATAATTCCGGCCATAACCCCTGCCATACCCACCAGTGCAAAACTGGTCTCTGAGACATCTGCATTAAACAGGGAATTAATTAACCTGGCAACAAAAAAACCATTAACTCCTCCAATGAAGAGTGATGGTGCAAAAACACCACCAACCCCTCCTGCTCCATTTGTAGAACTGCTTGCTATTGATTTTAGCAGGCTCAGGGCTGTTAAAAACAGGAGGACAAACCACCACTTTCCAGACAATGCAGTAAAGAGACTGTTATTAAACAGTGCATCGGTATCTCCATTAAGAAGTGAAGCAATAGTATCATAACCTTCTCCATAAAGTGGTGGAAACAGCAAAATAAGGATTCCAAGTACCATTCCACCGGTTAATAATCTCAGATATCTGTTACTGATCTTCTCATATATACTTTCAAGAACCATGGTAGTTCGGGTAAAGTAGAGCGAAAGTAAAGCCGAGAACAGACCCAAAACAATAAACCATGGAATATTTGCCAGCAGGAATGATTCACTAAGTGTAAAGGAGAACAGAGATCCTTTGCCCATCAGAAAATATGAGACAGTTGTTGCAGTTACCGAAGAGATCAACAAAGGGACAATTGATGCTATGGTAAGGTCAAGCATCAGGATTTCAAGGGTGAATATAATCCCGGCGATCGGTGCCTTAAAAATTCCGGCTACTGCACCGGCAGCGCCACAACCTACAAGCAAAGTAATATTCTTGTAGTTCATTCTCATCACCCTGCCAACATTTGAACCTATTGATGCCCCGGTTAATACTATTGGAGCCTCAGCTCCTACCGATCCGCCAAAACCGATTGTAAGTGTACTGGCAATTATCGATGACCAGGTATTGTGTGGCTTAAGCTTACTATTTTTTTTGGAAATTGAATATAATATCCTTGTCACACCATGACCTATCTTATCCTTAATCACATACTTCACAAACAGCACAGTAAGAAACATTCCTGCAAGGGGGTATGCAAGGTAAAGATAGTTTACAGAACCTCCTATAAACCAGTCTGTTAGAAAGTAGTGGGTATAATGGATCGCATTCTTCAGCAATACTGCTGCAAATCCGCTCAACAGCCCCACAACAAGGCTGAGAATATATATAAAACGACGCTGTCCGATATTCTTAACACGCCATTTAAGAAACCTGATTAATAATTTTGAACTGCTCATATATTCCCGGTTACTCTACTCTTCCATAAAATTCCTGATCATCGATCTGTACTCCGAAAAAACATTGGCCCGTGACACAAACCCTACATATTTACCCTTATCAAGTACAGCCAGATTATAGTGTGATGAGGTCTGAAATTTATGAGCCACATCTTCCATTGACTCACCGGGTGACACTGTAGGTGATGGCATAAACATAATATCCCTTACGTAGGTGGTCCCATAAAGTTCAGGCTTAAAAACAATATGGCGTATATCATTCACCCAAACAACACCCAGAAAATTGTTTTCATTATCTACAACCGGAAAAACATTTCTTACCGATTTCGATATCACTTCCACCAGATCGCCAAGAGTGGCGTCGGGATATATAGTATTAAAGTTCTTCTCAATCATCTTTTCCACATCCATCAGTGACAATGCTGCCTTATCTTTATCGTGAGTTATCAGTTCTCCCCTGTTTGCAAGCTGGTATGTATAAACAGAGTTCTTTACAAATATTTTCATCGTCGCGTATGAAATTGTGGAAGTTATCATTAACGGCATGAAAAGTCCATATCCGCCGGTAATTTCAGCAATAAGGAATATAGCTGTAAGGGGTGCATGTATCACCCCTGCAATCATCCCAGCCATTGCCACCAAAACAAAGCTACTGGTCTCCAGGTCAAACCCAAACCGGTTAAGTACAATAGCAAAGAGAAGACCAGCATGTGCTCCCATAAAAAGTGTTGGTGCAAATATACCTCCTACCCCGCCACTGCTGAAAGTAACTGATGTAGCAATGACTTTAAAAAATATAACGAAGGTAACAACCAGTATGACAGTGATAATATTATTCCTGAGACTTGAAAAGAGAGAGCCCTCAAACAGATAGCTATAATCACCGTTAAGTGCACTGTTTATCCCATCATAACCTTCGCCGAAAAGAGCAGGCAGAAGGAATATCATCAAACCCAGTAATAATCCTCCGGTTATCAGTCGTGTTGCCCATCCCTTTATCATGGAAAATTTATCAGCTACATATATATACATACGGGTAAAATATACTGAAACAAGTCCGGTGAACAGGCCGAGCAAAAGGTAAAATGGAACGTCACCAAGGACGAATACTTCTTTAAGTGTAAAGCTGTATAATACATTCTGACCAAGAAACAGATATGATGTCAGAGCTGCTGTAACGCTTGAGATCAACAGAGGCACGAGTGACGACATAGTAAGGTTAAGCATTATTACCTCAAGGGCAAATACTATAGCTGCTATGGGCGCCTTGAAAATTGCAGCCATTGCTCCGGCTGAAGCACAACCAAGCATTGTGAGTATCTGTTTATAATTTAGCCTGAGATACTTGCCAAGATTAGACCCGATGGCTGCACCCGTTGCAACGGTAGGTCCTTCCAGTCCGACCGAACCACCAAAACCTACAGTTAGTGCACTGGTAATAACCGATGAAAAGATATTATGCGGTTTGATCTTACCGTTTGATCTTGAGATAGCATAAAGAACACCAGGGATCCCATGTCCTACGTTCTGCCTGAGAATATACCTGGTAAACAACACAGTTGCCAGAATACCAATTATCGGAAGTACAAGGTAAAACAGGTTATAATTCTGCAGGTTAAAACCATTTTTAAGCAATACCTGAATCAGGTGAACAAGGTTCTTAATTATGACAGCAGCAATTCCTGCGGCAAAACCGATCACGGCACTTAAAAAAAGTACGAATGACCGGTCAGGAATATGCTTTTTTCTCCAGCTAAGGAGACTGTCTAATGAACTTCCTGCCAACATGGATGCAAATATAGAAACAAATAGCTCTGGAACAGATTCTTTTTTTAATTAAGTTTGCATTTAAGATGAGACAACTGCTTTTTCAGATATTCTATATTTCAATCGCTCTTACTCTTTTACCCTCAACCATTTCCGGGCAGGAAGATGAACTTCCATTACCACCGGTACTGGACCTTGTTACCGTTGATCCTGCAACAGGTCAGGCGACCCTTTATTGGACCCCCGGAGGCTCCCCTGATGTGGATGCATATATTATATATCTCTATATCAATGATGAAGGAATAGCTTTTGACACAATTTATATACCAGAAGCTACCAATTATACTCATACCGAATCAAATGCAGGCAGTTTCAGTGTAAACTATGTAATAACAGCCCATAATTCATCCGGAGATGGGAAAACAAGTCCTCTCTCCAACCCTCTCAATACTATTTTCACAACCGCCTCTCTCGATACATGTAATCACAAAATAGATGTAGTATGGAACAGTTACAACAATGAACCCTTCGCTGTAGATTACTACAGGATTTTATACTCAATTGACGGTTCGCCCGGGAATCTTGCAGGAACAACAGCTTTTGACGATACTGTTTTCTATCTGAACGAATTTGAGATATCGAGGGAATATTGTTTTACCATTGAAGCAGTACTTAGTAATGAAACCGTTTCAGTCTCCAACCTGTCCTGTATCAATACTAATATTAAAAAGCCACCGGATTGGATCAATGCCGATTATGCCTCAGTTAACAGTGACGGAAAGGTAGAATTGTCTTTTACTTATGATCAGGATTCAGAAACCAACAGGTTTAAACTTGAGCGCAGTGAAAATCCTTCGACCGGGTTTGCTTCAATTTCTGAGATAACCGACAACAGCGGGAATATTTCCATCATTGATGATATAATTCCAGACAGGCAGCTATTTTACAGACTCTCAGCTCTTAATTCCTGTTTACAACCGGTTAAGACATCTAATAATGCATCTGTTATCTTCACACAGGCAGTTATTAACGGAGATAAAGCAGAGATAATATGGACACCATTAACTGGTTGGCTTGGTGGAGTGGATGAATATGTTCTATTTCGGGTCACTAACAACCAGGTTGAGGAAGTTGCCCGGATTAATAGTACCGATACATCATATATTGATGATCTGTATAGTTTTATCTACATGCTTGAAAATGAAGAGATTTGTTACTATATTACAGCATATGAAGGCATAAATAGTTATTACACCGGTGCCATAAGTCAATCCAACCTCGCCTGTATAGAAATGCCTGTAAGAGTATTTGCACCAAATGCATTTACTCCTGACGGCGACCTGGTAAATGACACATTTAAACCTATATTATCTTTTACACCAAAAAGTTACAGGTTAATAATAAAAAACCGGACGGGCATAACACTTTTTGAGACTACCAACCATCACTCTGAGTGGGACGGAACCTTCAGGGGTATCAAATTACAAGAGGATGTTTACCTTTGGTTTCTTGAATTAGTTACACCCGGAGGTAAAAGTATAATCCAAAGTGGCACAATTACACTTCTGTTTTAATCTTCCTTTTCCGGCGTTGCCTGACAAGAAGATAAGGTATAACCTGCCTGCCCTTGAATACATTTTTTGTAACTATTCAGTGTTTTAAGTTTGAATTGCTTAAAATCGCAAATCTCATTATTCTTTACATCTTTAAGTCGGCAATCTTCAGTCGGCAGTCAGCCCGTCCGACCGGAGTCATCCGGGCGGGCAATCTGAAGATAAGGCTATATACACTTTTAAGTCCCGATTTATCGGGAATATGATTAAGCAATCGTCTGATTCCTTCAGATCGTTTATCAAAATCATCAAACTTTCTTTTATATACAGTTAGTTTCCTAAAATCAATTGCCATTGTGCAGAATTGTTTATTGTTCTTTTGCCGACTGCTTTGCCCTTCCGAAGCTTGAAACGAAGTGGAGAGCGAAGGAGGGCCGACTGATTAGTTACCTTTTTTTTTATTATTGCTGATAATCACTAATTGAATTGGAGCAATAATAACTATATTTGTACACTGTGCACATATGATACTATGGGGAAGAAAGATGTTTTTACAGAGGAAGATTTTGCACTGATCAACCGTGAGTACGAGTCACTTCTAAATAACCTGCTCAGGTGTAAAAACCCAGAGGACAGGAAACTGATTGGGAAGGCCTTTGATCTCGCTAATAAGGCTCATGTCAACATGAGACGACGATCAGGCGAACCATACATAATACATCCGATAGAGGTAGCTAAAATTGTAAATCACGAATTAGGTCTGGGTGCAAAATCAATTGCCAGTGCTCTTTTGCACGATGTGGTTGAGGATACAGAGTATACCCTGGAAGATATCAGGACACATTTTGGTAGCAAGATAACCACTATTATCGATGGTCTGACCAAGATCTCCGGAGTCTATAATAACGATAAAAACTCCCTCCAGGCTGAAAATTTCAGAAAAATGCTTCTGACATTATCAGACGACCTGAGAGTAATTTTTATTAAAACGGCCGACAGACTTCATAACATGAGGACTCTCGACTCACTTCCCGAGCGCAAGAAAATGAAGGTAGCAGGTGAAACAATTTACCTTTACGCTCCACTGGCTCACAGGCTGGGGTTATTTGCAATTAAGTCCGAACTTGAAGATCTCAGTCTGAAATACAGACATCCGAAAATTTTTGAAGAGATTACCCGCAAGTTAAAGCATAGCGAAAAGCGCAATCAGAGTATGATCAACAGGTTCTCGTTGCCCATCATTGAGCGACTGGAGGAGAACGGTTTGAAATTTGATATAACGGGTCGCCCGAAATCGATCTATTCTATCTGGAAGAAAATGCAAACTAAGAATGTGCCGTTTGAGGAGATTTACGACATCCTTGCTGTGAGGATAATATTTGAATCCCAGGAGCACGTAACTGAAAGAACCACCTGCTGGAATATATACGCAACTATCACCGATATATATATGCCTAAACCAGACAGGCTAAGAGACTGGGTAAGACGTCCAAAGGCTAATGGGTACGAAGCGCTTCACCTTACTGTAATGGGCCCTCACGGACGCTGGGTTGAGGTTCAGATCAGAAGCGACCGAATGGATGATTTTGCCGAACGTGGATACGCAGCCCACTGGAAATATAAAGGTGACTCAACCCAGGAAAGCGAACTTGATAAGTGGATCAAGAAGGTCAGGGAGATGCTGGAGAATCCTAATGAAGATCCTATTGAATTCCTTGACGAATTCAAGATGAACCTTTTCTCTTCAGAGATTATGGTTTTTACACCAAAAGGTAATATAATAACCCTTCCAAAAGGTGCTACTTCTCTCGATTTTGCCTATGAAATACATACGGAAATCGGAAATAACGCCATTGGTTCAAAGGTTAACTACAGACTAATGCCTCTGAACACTACGCTTCAGAGCGGCGATCAGGTTGAGATTATCACAAGTGATAAATCGAAACCATCAAGGGACTGGCTTGAATATGTAACAATGGCCAAAGCCAAATCAGCTATCAGGAATTCATTCAAAACCGAATCAAAGGTTTTCCTGGAAAATGGAAAACTGATTTTCAATAATAAACTTTCTGAACTAAATATAAAACCTACCTCCGATCTCTTCAGAAAGATACTTCCTGCTTATGAATGTCTTGGTAAAGATGATTTCTATACTAAGGTCGGAGCAGGAGGGGTAAATCTTGATAATCTTAAAAAGATAGCTAAAAAGAATCCTGCCAGCAAGCTCGTAAAGTATTGGGATCTCAGAATGCTGTCTTCGCAAAAAATTGACATAAAGAATAAAGAAAATACTGCCCTGATCAACAAAAAAATACCCTACATAATCAGGGAAAACCTTGATAACGCTAATAAATCGTATGAAATAGCCAAATGCTGCAATCCTATTCCCGGAGATGAAGTTGTAGGTTATATCTCTTCTGGCGGACCGGTAATCATCCACAAGCCCAAATGCCCGGTTGCTGTAAGACTAATGTCAAATGAAGGGAATAAACTGGTAGCTGTAAAATGGACAATACATAAAATAGACTCCTTCCTTGCAAAAATCCAATTAAACGGAATCGACCGTATAGGAATTGTAAGTGAAGTAACAAAGATTATCTCCAACGAGCTTAACGTAAATATGAGAAACGTCCAGATATCTGTCCACCAAGGTGTCTTTGAAGGGACCATTGATCTGTATGTTCATCATACAAAAGACCTTAATAATTTGATAATGAAGCTGGTAAACGTAAAAGGGGTTGACAGTATTAAAAGAGTTGAAGATTTCAGTTAATAAGGTTCCGGGGAGTTGCAGGTTTCGGGTTCCAGGTTTGAAAGAAGCAGGAACGTTACACGCTTATACCGTACGCCATTCACCCTACGCCTTACGCCCTTTGTCGTTTGTCGTTCGTCGTTCGTCTTTTACAGATTACAAATTTCAACCATATTCAACCCCTGACTGTCGTCAAACAGGCATTTTAAACCATACTAAGTACTGTATTGTTAAAAAAACCTCTATTTTTATTATTTTAATTCAGATTAAATATGATTAATGACGAAACCCGTAAAACTGTAAAACAGATCTTTACCGAATATCTGGAAAAGAAGGGTCATAGAAAAACACCGGAAAGGTTTGCAATTCTGGATGAAATATACACACGAACCGGGCATTTCGATATAGAGTCACTCTATATCTTTATGAAGAATAAGAATTACCGTGTAAGCAGGGCTACACTTTATAATACAATCGAACTACTGCTCGATTGTAACCTCGTCATAAAACATCAGTTTGGTAAAAACATTGCACAATTTGAGAGGGCTTACCAGTGCGGACAACATGATCATATGATTGATGCCGAAACAGGCAAGGTAATTGAGTTTTGTGATCCTCGCATACACGAAATTATTAACACTGCCTGTGAATTGAACAATTTTCGCCCACTCTATCATTCACTCTATATCTACGGAGTAAGTAAAGACAAAGAAGAAGAAAAATAGATCACAGCTTAAAATTAGTTTACATGCATACATGTTGGGCCAAACAATATTTTCCGGGAAAATTTATGGAAAATTTTTGTATTTTGCGAACCCTTTCTAATACTCAAAAAACAATATGACAAAGATCGATATTTTGCTGGGGCTTCAGTGGGGAGATGAAGGCAAAGGAAAAATAGTGGACGCGCTAACCCCCGATTATGATATAATTACACGATTTCAGGGAGGACCTAACGCAGGTCACACACTAGAGTTTAATGATAAGAAGTTTATTCTGCACACTATTCCTTCAGGAATTTTTCATCCCGGGAAAATTAATATCATAGGGAATGGAGTGGTATTAGACCCCGAAGTATTCAAAAAAGAGATTAACATGCTCTCATCTGAGAATAGTGAACTTACTTCAAAGCTTATTATTTCCTCTAAAGCTCATCTTATTCTGCCAACCCACCGTATTCTTGATGCAGCTTACGAAAAAGCAAAAGGTAAATTAAAAATTGGTTCTACTCTCAAAGGAATCAGCCCTGCCTATACCGACAAGGCAAGCCGTAATGGAGTAAGGGTAGCTGATATTTTAAAAGATAATTTCAGGGAGATATATAATAGTAATACAGAACGTCATCTCGCAATGCTGGCCGGTTACGACCTTGAGTTCAACCTGTCAGAGTTTGAGGAGGGATGGTTTGAAGGAATAGAATTGTTAAAACAATTTAAAATTGCCAATACCGAATACCTCCTTAATGATAGTCTGAATGAGGGTAAAAAGATACTGGCAGAAGGAGCACAGGGAACCCTGCTTGATATTGATTTTGGCTCATATCCTTATGTTACATCCTCCAATACAATCAGTGCAGGAGCATGTTCAGGGATGGGTGTCTCCCCGAAAGCAATAGGTGAGATATTCGGTATATTCAAGTCTTATTGTACCCGGGTGGGTAGCGGACCATTTCCAACAGAACAGGACAATGATCTTGGTCAGAAATTAAGGGACCAGGGAGTTGAATATGGCTCAACAACGGGGAGACCAAGGCGATGCGGCTGGCTCGATATTCCTGCCCTTAAATATTCTTGTATGATAAATGGAGTTACTCGTCTTTTTATGACCAAAGCCGATGTCCTGAGTGGGTTCGAAAAAATTCAAATCTGTACCTCATACAATATTGATGGGAAGAATACTGATGTTTTTTCGTTTGATGATGACAAGAATATTGAACCTGTTTATACTGAGGTAGATGGTTGGCAAGAGAATATATCCGCCTGTAAGCATTATAACGAATTGCCACAGGCTCTGAAATCTTACATCAGGACAATAGAAGAAGCAACCGGACTTCCGATAGATATTGTATCAGTTGGCCCCGACCGTGAAGAGACCCTGTTCAGGACCTAATCCCTGACAAACAGCCAGGCCTCAAAATCAACAGTATCCTGAAAATTCTGCAACCGACTGAATGCTTTAGACATAGTTTCATGCACTTCAGCAGATACAAGGTTAAACCTTCCTCTTGAATCGGGAACAATCGTTACATCATATCCCATTGATTTATAGAGAACCTTATGATCTTCAGCATATTGAGGGGTAAGAAAACTACCCACTATTATATGATATTTAAACCTGGATTCCATTTCAAGCCGGGCATTCTCTTCAGCTACAATTGCATCAAGCCTGGCCTGCTCGATTGCCTTCATCTTTTCTATCTCTGCCCGAATAGAGTCTGCCACCCTGATACTATCCCGTCTTGCCATCATAACAGCAACCGGATCAACCTTTTTCTTACCAAACCAACCCTTTTGCTCAATAAATTTGCAGGAAGTCATCGAAATAACAACTAATATCAAAATTGCAATTAATGTTCTCATTATGTTTGATTTTAATACTGTTAATTAATTAGATAATAGACAAATATACAAATATTTTAACTACAACTCAATTTGAATTTCTTTTTACCGGTTACTGTATCGCAAAAAATTTTTATCTTAGGATGTTTATCACTTTACTAATAACTCCTAATATGAAATCAATAGTCCAGTTTTTTGAAGAGAATGTTGACAAATTCTCAAATAACGTTTACCTATGGGAAAAGCCACAGGATAAGTACGAAGGAACCACTTATGCCGAGACAAGAAAGCAGGTTCATGAATTTGGCGCTGGTTTGTTGCAATTGGGCATCAAAGAGGGTGACAGGATAAGCCTGCTGTCGGAAGGGTGTAACAACTGGGTAATCGGGGAACTGGGAATGCTATATATCGGGGCAGTAAATGTTCCTTTATCGGTGAAGCTGAATGCCGGTGAGGTTAAATTCAGGCTTAACCACTCCGAATCAAAATTTGTTATGGTATCCTCGGTGCAGACACCCAAGCTTAAGGAGATCATTGATGATTGTAAAACAATTGAGAAGATCATCTATTTTGAAACAAGGGAAGAGTATGCAGATAATGAAATGCATTTTAACGAGATCAGGAAGCTTGGACGAATTTGGCTTGAGAACGCAGATAATAGCAAGAAATTTAAAGAAATATATAAAAGTATTACACCCGGCCATTTTGCCAATATTTGCTATACATCAGGTACTACAGCCGACCCAAAGGGGATTATTCTTACACACGGGAATTACATAACAAATGTCTATCAGGCATATAGTATTATGGATATTCCACCCCATTTTAAAACACTTCTCTACCTACCATGGGACCATTCTTTTGCTCACACTTCAGGTATTTTTGCCTTTATGGGCAAGGGTGCAAGTATTGCCTCTGTAAAGCGTGGAAAGACACCATTGGAATCATTACGGAACCTTCCTGGAAACCTAAAAGAGATCAGACCAAATATTCTAATGAGTGCTCCGGCAGTTTCAAAGAGTTTTAAGAGAAATATAGATAAGGGAATCCTTGAGAAAGGAAAATTTACTTATTTTCTTTTCGAACTTGGACTTAAACTTTCATACTCTTATAATAAGGAGGGATGGAACAAGGGAAGAGGTCTGCAGAAGATAAAACGGCCCTTCATAAAACTGTTTGACAAAATAATCTTCAGTAAGATACGTGATATATTTGGTGGAGAGCTCGAATATTTTGTTGGTGGTGCTGCCTTACTGGATATGGAATTACAAAGATATTTCTACGCTATCGGTGCTCCGGTTTATCAGGGTTACGGACTGTCAGAAGCATCTCCGGTTATTTCGGCAAATGCACCCGACCGTCATAAATTGGGATCTTCAGGAGTTCTCGTAAATAATATGGAGACAAAAATTTGTGATGAAGAGGGAAATTCATTGCCGGTTGGAGAGAAAGGAGAGATTGTTATAAAAGGCGGAAATGTAATGCATGGCTACTGGAAAAATGATAGTGCTACCAAAGAGGTTCTCAAAGACGGATGGCTGTATACCGGAGACCTTGGCTATATCGATGATGATGGGTTCCTCTACGTCCTTGGAAGATTCAAGAGCCTTCTGATATCTGATGATGGAGAGAAATATAGCCCCGAAAGTATTGAAGAGGCAATAACCGAACAGTCGAAATACCTGGATCAGTGTCTCCTGTCCAATAACCAGAAATCTTATACTGTTGGTCTTATCGTTCCAAATCAGCATGCACTGAAAATTTATCTCGATGAGAAAAAACTGACCGCCGATTCGGAAGCAGGCCAGAAAGCTGTATTAATGCTTATCGAAAATGAAGTTAATGAATACCGTACCAGCGGTAAATTCGGCAAGATGTTTCCACAGCGCTGGCTGCCTGTAGCCCTGGGTGTCCTCGACGAGAGTTTTACCGAGGAAAACGGACTTGTTAATGCAACGGCAAAGATTATAAGGGGAAAAGTCACCGAGAAATACTCCGATCTTATTAACTATCTATATACTCCTTCTGCCAAAGCTGTTACAAATGAAATTAATATTGAAGCCGTAGAAAGAATGAAACTGGGTTGAGATTAGTAATAACAAACCCTCTAAGAAGGTAAATTTGAATTGCACACTTTTGGCGCTGAATAATGAAAGAATGGAATAGTGGAAAAATGGATGGAAAAAATATTAAACCTTCTGTAACTATTTAGTAGTCTTAAGTTTGAATTGCTTTAAATGGCAAATCTCATTATCCTTTACATCTTTAAGTCGGCAATCTTCAGTCGGCAGTCAGCAATCTGAAGATAAGGCTATATACACTTTTTAGTCCCGATTTATCGGGAATATGATTAAGTAATCGTTTGATTCCTTCAGATCGTTTATTAAAATCATCAAAACTTTCTTTTATATACAGTTAAGTTCCTAAATTCAATTGCCATTGTGTTTTAATTGTTGAGTCCCCTCCAAAAATACATTTATTTGAAATTAAAAAAAAAAGCTGCCACAGATTGCACTGATTATCACTGATTTAATTCTTATGTAAATCTGTGAACTTAACAAAGTGATATCACGAACACCTTTGAAAATAGATAATATTGTGAGTAATCTGTGGCTAATTTCATTTTTACAACTTCTCGGAGTGGACTCAATTGTTTGATT
>JAUVKT010000153.1 GCA_030596125.1 Bacteroidales bacterium
ATATTGGCCGATCTGCAAAAAAAAGGACGAAAGCCTAAATTTATATATGTAGTGCCTGATTTTCAGAATCCGACAGGTATTACTATGTCGCTTGAGAAAAGAGAAGCATTGCTTGATCTGAGTTACGAATTTGATGTTCCAATAGTGGAAGATAGTCCCTACCGGGATCTAAGGTATGAAGGAGATCCCATCCCTGCTATTTATAGTCTCGATCAGCAAAGGGGAGGGGGTAATGTTATTGGCTTATATACATTTTCAAAGATCTTCTGTCCGGGAATGCGGGTAGGGTTTAATATTGGCAGCAAAGAGGTGATTGAGAAGATGACTTATATCAAGGAGGGTAATGTTCTTAATACTCCTAAATATAATCAGGATATGTGCACCGCTTTCCTGGATGAGATGAATTACGATAACCATATTAAAAAATGTGTTAAGTATTACAGCAGTAAACTCAACAAGTTCCTGAAGACACTGGAAGAATATTTTCCTGAGGGTAGTGGGATATCCTGGACCAGGCCGGAAGGAGGATTGTTTTTATGGATAACTCTGCCCGAAAAAATAGATACTGATAAACTGTTTTATGAAGCGATCAAATATAAGGTGGCTTTTGTTCCCGGCAGCCAGTTCTATGGCGAGAATCATCGTCGTAACAATATGAGGGTTAATTTCTCTTATGTTTCAGAGGAGCAGCTTAGCGAAGCTATTAAGCGACTTGCAAAATGTATATTTGATCAGTTATAGGATTTAATATGACAAACCCGATTCTGTTCTATTCAACAAACCTGAAAGCACCCAAAGTTACATTTAGCGAAGCTCTGTTAAAAGGATTGGCCCCTGATAAGGGATTATATATGCCAGAAGAGATTCCCGGTTTTACCATGGATGAGATCCATGCATTTTCAGGTAAAGAGTATCACGAAATAGCATTCGAGGTAATTGGCAGGTTCCTGAGGGATGAAATTGATGACGAGAAGTTGAAAGCTCTTGTTAAAGATGCTTATAACTATCCGGTTCCGTTGGAAAAGGTTATTGATAACAAGTATGTTATGAGGCTCGATCAGGGACCGACCGCATCGTTCAAAGATTTTGCGGCAAGAATGATGGGGCGGTTAATAAATCATTATCTGGACCTCCGGGATAGAAAGCTGTTGATCCTTACTGCCACATCCGGAGATACAGGGAGTGCAATTGCCAATGCCTTTTTCGGACTCGAAAGGATCAAGGTTGTAGTATTGTTTCCAAAGGACGAGGTTACAGAACGACAAAGAAAACAGATGACAACGCTGGGGAATAATATTCAGATTGTTTCGGTTGAGGGGAAGTTCGATGATTGCCAGGCGATGGTAAAAGAGGCTTTTTCCGATCCTGATCTGGATTATCTTAACCTGTCATCTGCCAACTCAATTAATATTGGCAGATTAATTCCGCAGATAGTTTACTATTTCTACTCATTTTCGAGATTGGCGAAAAAGGGAGATGATGTGATTTTTTCTGTTCCGTCCGGAAATTTTGGTGATATGATGGGCGGACTGTTTGCCGGGGAAATGGGATTGCCTGTGAACAAGTTCGTTATCTCTGTAAATGAAAATGATGAATTTCCGATATTCCTGAAAACAGGTAACTATAAAAAGATTGAACCTTCCAGGAATTGTCTTTCGAGTGCAATGAATGTTGGTCATCCCAGCAATCTGGCAAGACTGGTAGCTCTGTATGGAGGTGTTATGGATGAGAAAGGTGTTATTTCGAAGTCTCCCGACATGTCCAAAATGAGACATGACTTCGATGCTGTAACGGTATCGGATAAAACAACAAAAGAGATGATAAAATTAGCATACGACCGGTACAAACTTCTTCTGGAACCTCATGGCGCGGTTGGATGGAAAGGATTAATGGATCATGTTAGCGAAAACAGGGTTGGAAAAGATCAATTATGTATCTCACTCGAGACAGCACATCCTGCCAAATTTCCTGAAGCAATAGTTGAGATACTCGGGTTTGATCCGGAATTACCAGAAAGCCTGATTGGCCTGGAGAGCAAGACGGAGATATTTGATAATCTGACCGGTAAATATTCTGATTTTAAGAATTATCTGAAACAGAAATATTAAGAAGAGACGAACGACTAACGGCAAAGGACGAAGGGAAAGCTATGGGAAAGGCACTGAACCTTATCCAAATAAACGATTCAACAATTTAACGATTTAACGATTCAACAATTCATAACAATGAAATACATAATAATCCTCGGTGACGGTATGTCAGATTACCCGGTTAAGGAATTCGGAAACAAAACTCCGCTTATGGAAGCTGATATTCCCAATATTGACGACTTGTGCAGGAGAGGGAAAAGTGGACGGCTGATAACTGTACCGGCAGATATGCCTCCGGGAAGTGAGATCGCCAATATGGCTGTGCTTGGGTATGATGTTAAAAAGGTTTATCAGGGAAGAGGAGTTCTCGAAGCAGCCAGTATGGGAGTTGAGCTTAGCGAGACAGACATGGCTATGCGTTGTAACCTGATATGTATTGAAGATGAGAAGATAAAGAATCATTCGGCCGGACATATAAGTAATGAAGAAGCATATGAACTAATTGAGGCACTGAGAGAAGAGCTCGGAATAGGATCTGTGAAGTTTTATCCCGGGGTCAGTTATCGTCACCTGATGGTAATAGAAAACGGGAAAAACGATATTATATGTACACCACCCCATGATGTGCAAGGCACACCATTCAGGGAGGTGTTGATAAAACCTGCCGGAGATGATACTAAGACCTCCGGTGACCTGAATGATTTGATCTTCAGATCTCAACAGATATTAAAAGATCATCCGGTTAATTTAAAAAGAGTATCCGAAGGTAAAGATCCCGCTAACTCTATCTGGCCATGGTCTCCGGGCTACAGACCCGAAATGAAAACACTGAAGGAACTCTATGGTGTGTCGGGAGCCATGATCTCTGCTGTTGACCTGCTGTATGGCATAGGTAAGTATGCAGGCATGAAGGCCGTAAAGGTTGAGGGTTCAACCGGGTTATACGATACAAACTATGAGGGCAAGGCTAAAGCTGCTGTTGAAGCGCTAAAGGATGTTGATTTTGTTTACCTGCATATTGAGGCCAGCGATGAAGCCGGACATGAAGGAGATCATGAATTAAAGAAGAAAACAATTGAGTATCTCGATCACAGGGTAGTGAAATATATTATTGAGGAGACAGAAAAAATGGATGAGAAGGTTGCTATAGCTGTTATTCCCGATCATCCGACTCCTTGTATATTAAAGACCCATACCCGCGATCCGGTACCATTTATTATTTACCATCCCGGAGAAGAACCGGATAGTGTAACAGAATATAATGAGGAGTCTGTAAAATCAGGTTATTATGGACTG
>JAUVKT010000010.1 GCA_030596125.1 Bacteroidales bacterium
CAGTCCACCCTCCTTCGCTCTCCACTTCGTTTCGAGCTTCGGAAGGGCAAAGCAGTCCACGGTCGGCAAAAGAGCAATAAACAATTCTACACAATATCTACATATCGTGCCGACTGCCGACTGAAGATTGTCGACTAAAAGATGTAAAGAATAATAAAACTAACCATTTTAGCATTTCAAACACAAGACACTGAATAGTTACAAAAAAATTAAGAAGGATGTTAAGAAGATTAAAAGAGTTATTATTTGGCGGAGCAGCCCTTGCCGGGCTGATAGTACTTATTTGGAGTCTTGTTGGGTTTAATGGGAATGACACGGTAGAGCAGGATCCCATCCGTGATGTACAAAATGTGAAATCTTTCCCGATACCTGATTCACTTACTTTTGCAGGAGAAAGAGTGCCCCTTGAGAATTTTGATACACGAGAGAGTTTCGATCGCGAACTTAATACAAATGCTTATCGTCACTCATCAACAATACTCCTTATTAAACGGGCTAACAGGTATTTCCCGGTAATAGAGACAATTCTCAGGGAGCATGGAATACCCGACGATTTTAAATATGTGGCAGTTGCCGAGAGTGATCTGTCTAATGCAATTTCTCCTGCACGGGCAACCGGCTTCTGGCAGTTTATGAATGCAACAGGTAAGGAGTACGGACTTGAGATCAATAAAGAGGTTGATGAGCGGTATCATCTTGAGAAATCAACAGAGGCAGCCTGTAAATATTTTCTGAAATCTTATAAGAAATATGGTAACTGGACTATCGTAGCCGCTTCTTATAACAGGGGGTCAAATGGTGTTAACAGGCAGATCGGAATTCAGGGACAGAAAGATTATTATAATTTGCTTTTGCCCGAGGAGACTGCCCGGTACCTGTTCAGGATACTATCTTATAAAACTATATTTACAGATCAGGAAAAATATGGATTTTTTATACCAGGGAACCAGTTATATCCTGAAATTGAGTACAGTATGGTAAAAGTTGATACCTCTGTAGCCAGCTTTGCTGATTTTGCACATCTCGCAGGCACAAACTATAAGATCCTTAAATCATTTAATCCCTGGCTCCGGCAACCATATCTTACAAACAGAGCAGGTAAAGAATATCAAATAAAAGTTCCCATAGAAGGAGCAAGAACATCAGCCTATAACGATTAAATTATCAGCTTGCCGGGTGTGAAAGAAAACAGAGCTACATATGATGATAAGATAAAGGTATTTGGCGCAAGAGTCCATAATCTGAAAAACATCAATGTGGAGATACCGCGAAACAGGCTTGTTGTAATTACAGGCCTGAGCGGAAGCGGTAAATCATCACTTGCTTTCGACACAATATATGCTGAAGGACAGCGCAGATACCTCGAAACATTTTCAGCCTATGCCAGGCAATTTCTTGGTGGTATGGAACGTCCCGATGTTGATAAGATATCAGGGTTAAGCCCTGTCATATCAATTGAGCAGAAAACCACTAATAAGAATCCCCGGTCGACAGTTGGGACAATAACCGAAATTTATGACTACCTGAGACTTCTTTTTGCGAGAGCGGCCGATGCCTACTCATATAACACAGGGGAGAAGATGGTTAAGTATACCGATGACCGGATAGTAGAGCTTGTTAAAGAGAAATTTAACGACCGTAAGGTCTGTTTTCTTGCACCGGTTGTCAAAGGGAGAAAAGGTCATTACAAAGAGCTTTTCGAGCAGTTGCGCCGAAAGGGATTCCTTAACGTAAGGGTAGATGGCGTAATTCGTGAACTGGAGCATGGAATGAAGGTCGACAGGTATAAAACCCATTATGTTGAGATTGTTGTCGATAAATTCATCCCCGGAAATGTTACAGATAAGCGACTCCTCGATTCGGTTCAGTTTTCACTTGATCAGGGCGACGGGGTTATGGCAGTACTGGATCCGGCGTCAGCCGGAAAGGAGCCCGGATATTTTAGCCGCCATCTTATGTGCCCGACAACCGGACTATCATATAGCGAACCTGCTCCACATACCTTCTCATTCAACTCTCCGCAGGGCGCCTGCCCTATATGTAACGGACTGGGTGTTGTGTCGGAAGTGGATATAAAGAAAATTATTCCCGATGACTCACTTAGCATAAGGGAGGGAGGGATCGAACCAATCGGTAAATACCGGAATATGTGGATATTCTGGCAACTGGAAGCAATAGCCGATAAGTATGGTTTTTCGATGAATACCCCTCTGAAAGATATTTCCGGCGAAGCACTCAATAAGATCCTTTATGGTTCGGATGAGGTTCTTAAACTTTCAAATACACCACTCGGATTAACATCCAATTACTTCCTTACATTCGAAGGTGTAATTAATTTTATTGGTAATCAGGAGGCTGTAAACAACCGAAGAAACGGTAATAAACAGAAGAACCAGTATATTCATTACAATACCTGTTCAGGATGTAATGGAACACGACTAAAAAAGGAATCACTGCATTATAAAATCGCAGGTAAAACAATAGGTGATCTTGCATCTATGGATATACTGGAACTAATTGAATTTATAGGTGAAATTGATATAAAGCTATCAGCCAGACAAAAAAAGATAGCATCAGAGATTCTGAAAGAGATAACCTCCAGACTTTCCTTTCTGCTTAATGTTGGATTAGATTACCTGTCACTTAACAGGGGGGCACGAACACTATCCGGAGGGGAGAGCCAGAGAATAAGACTTGCTACACAAATTGGATCGCGACTGGTAAATGTTTTGTATATACTCGATGAACCAAGTATCGGTCTTCACCATAGGGATAACAGGCGCCTTATCGATTCACTCAAGCAGTTGCGTGACGCCGGCAACTCGGTTATCGTAGTGGAACATGATAAAGATATGATTATGTCGGCTGATCATATAGTTGATATGGGTCCGTTTGCCGGTCGCCTGGGGGGAGACCTGGTCGCTGAAGGGACCCCTGCCGATATTTTAAAAGCAGATACACTGACCGGCGAATATATTTCAGGAAGAAAAAGAATTGAATTCTCTTCAAAAAGGAGACAGGGTAACGGCAAAGAACTTTTTCTAAAAGGAGCTAAAGGTCATAACCTCAGAAATGTTGATGTAAAGATTCCCCTCGGCACACTTATCTGTGTTACCGGAGTATCCGGAAGTGGCAAATCATCACTGCTTAACCAGACTCTTCATCCCGCACTGGCCTCCAGGTTACATCGCTCAGGAAAGATGGCTTTGCCTTTTGATGGTCTTGAGGGGGTTGAATATGTTGATAAAGTGATCGAAGTGGATCAGAGCCCGATCGGTAAAACACCGAGATCAAACCCTGCTACATATACCGGTGTATTTACTGATATAAGGAAATTGTATGAGCAGACAACCGAAGCAAAAATAAGAGGATTTAAGGCAAGCAGGTTCTCCTTTAATGTTAAGGGGGGGCGATGTGAGGGATGCCAGGGTGCAGGGTTAAAAACCATAGAGATGAATTTTTTGCCCGATGTACATGTTTTATGCACCGATTGTAATGGCAAAAGATATAACCGTGAGACACTGGAAGTAAAATATAAGGGAAAGTCAATCAGCGATGTTCTCGATATGAGTATAAACATGGCAATTGAACTATTTGACAAGATTCCGTCAATCAACAATAAACTAAGAACACTGCAGGAGGTCGGTCTTGGATATATCAGGCTTGGACAACCTTCAACCACACTTTCCGGGGGCGAGTCACAAAGGGTTAAACTGGCTACCGAACTTGCAAGGAGAGATACCGGTAATACACTCTATATACTGGATGAACCGACTACCGGCCTTCATTTTGAGGATGTAAGGGTGCTGTTACAGGTACTCAACAGGCTTGTAGACAGAGGCAATACTGTTATCATCATTGAGCATAACATGGATGTTATAAAGTGTGCCGATCATATTATTGATCTTGGTCCTGATGGTGGTTCGGGTGGAGGAGAGATAATTTTTGCAGGTAAGCCTGAGGATCTGGTAAAGGAGAATAAGAGTTATACCGGTAATTATCTGAGGGATGAACTGAATCTGAAATAATTTTTTTACATTAGAGATCGCTAAATACTATTATATGGAAAAATCTCATGATCTTGTTAAGGACGCATTTGAACCCAAAACGTGGAATGAAATTCATACCATGGATTCGTGGAGAATATTTAAAATAATCTCCGAGTTTGTTGAAGGTTTTGAAAAACTGGCAAGGATTGGCCCCTGTGTCTCCATTTTTGGTTCAGCCCGCACATCCGAAGAGAACAGATATTATACTATGGCGGAGGAGATAGCATACCTCCTTACTATACATGGCTACGGAGTAGTAACCGGTGGAGGTCCCGGTATAATGGAGGCTGCTAATAAAGGTGCTACCAGAGGTAAAGGAAAATCAGTCGGAATTAATATTGATCTGCCTTTTGAACAGAGAGCCAATGCTTATATTGATCCCGATAAACTGATAACCTTCGATCACTTCTTTATACGTAAGGTCATGTTTATGAAATACTCGCAGGGCTTTATTGTACTGCCTGGCGGGTTTGGCACTCTTGATGAGATGTTTGAGGCACTCACTCTTATTCAGACGAAGAAAATTGGTAAATTCCCGATTATTATGGTAGGCCGGGATTACTGGTCAGGTCTGATCGACTGGGTGAAAAAGACAATGCTCAGGGAGGAGAATAATATTACAGAAGAGGATCTCAAACTTTTTGATGTGGTTGATACTGCCAGTGAGGCGGTAGAATCGCTTGACCTGTTCTATTCCAAATATCTGCTAAGTCCAAATTTCTGATATTATGCGACATACAATAGTGTTTTTGCTTTTTCTTGCATCGGTAGCTGCTTACGGCCAGGATGTAACGGTGTCGGTTTATACACAATCATCGTGGCCCCCGGGCTCGTTTGTTCCCGTAACGGTTGAGATCAGTAA
The DNA here is from genome assembly GCA_030596125.1 of Bacteroidales bacterium. Lineage (GTDB taxonomy): Bacteria > Bacteroidota > Bacteroidia > Bacteroidales > VadinHA17 > JAUVKT01. The sequence continues at coordinate 4,912 of JAUVKT010000010.1, forward strand.
AGGCGATCTTACGGGGTTTACAAGGTTCTTTCAGGATCTTCCTCAGGGATTTGAAGCTGAGAGTGTTGAAAATAGCGGTGGTGATTTCTATTTTGATGGCAACCAGGTGAATATTGTTTGGGTTAATATGGACGAAGGGGATCCTGTTCGCGCATGGTATATCGTGAGGGCAGACGAGTCACTCACCGGTTCATTCAGGTTGGGAGGAAGATTCGATTACGTTATTAACGGCCGGGAAAGAAGATCGGCAGAGGCCAATATTATTCTTATTAAACTAGACCGTGAAGCAGAGGTGGAAGATTTCTCTGTTCCTGAAAGAACTGATGAACCTGTTAAGAAGATTCAGACAGATACTGAAACAAAAATTGAAACAAATGCAGATGATGGGAAAGAGAGTAAAATTGAGTTCAGGGTGCAAATCTCACTCGCCTCACAACGTCTTTCAAAGGATGAACTCGAAAAGCGGATAGGATGTCCCCTGAGACATGATATTAAGATACTGAAGGTTGGGAATATGTATAAGTACCAGTCGGGTTCGTTCAGCAAATATGATGTAGCATCAGAATACCTTGATGAGTTAAAGAAGGGCGGAGTAAAAGATGTATTTATTGTTGCATTCAGGGGAGAGGGGCAGATATCTGTCGATATGGCCCGTTCACTTACGGAATGATCCGTTTTTCAGCTGGCGGTCTATCTCTCTTTTTGCGTCTTTCTGTTTTATTGTTTCGCGATGATCATACTCTTTTTTACCACGGGCCAGAACTACTTCTGCCTTTGCCAGCCCTCTTTCATTAATAAAAACCTTGATGACGATTATAGTTAATCCACCCTCTTTTACCTTCTTTTCAAGCTTGGATAACTCTTTTCTGGTAAGGAGTAGTTTCCTCTCCCGGCGTGGATCATGGTTATATATATTTCCCCAATAATATTCCGAAATATTCATCCCTTTAACAAACAACTCACCATTCCGGAACTGGCAATATGAATCTATCAGGTTTGCTTTTCCGGCCCTTAATGATTTTATTTCAGTCCCGGTAAGCTGAATGCCGGCGATATACTTGTCAAGAAACAGGTAGTTGCGGGAAGCCTTTTTATTCTTTATTACTATATTACCACTGCCGTGCTTCATCTGCTAACTGTAAATCATGAAATATAATCCCTCCAGCAGGATCAGTATGATCCACCTTATTGCCAGGTAGAAAGTTATGGTTGCAATAGAAATCATAGCCGTTAACCTTACCTGTGTGTTTTGATCAGATTCAATTAGATCAGTTATCCCCTTCCAAAGGATCACCAATCCGTATAACCCGAGAATATTTGCAAACAGAAGCGAAGAAAACAACCTGGTAATAATCATTATTACCATATAGGGGGTAAAGGAATATACAACAAGTTTGTAAATGGTATTGTAATTCTTATCAGTGGTAAAAGCAACTGATATTTCGTTTATTATAAGTGTAACAATTTCGATAGTAACAAAAAATATCAATGAGTATCCTACACCGATTATCAAGGGATAAACAATGGATAAACCACTGTGTTTGAAGGTATAAGTGCCTGCAAAAGAAGATATTCCAATTAGTATGATAAGAGGGAACAAGAAGCTGGTTCTTATTTCTCCGGCAGAAAGGTTCTCCTTATTAACACTTTCCCAGAACTCTGCAGGGCTACTCACTAATAGTGCAATACGTCTTGTAAAAAGAGAAAAATCCATTTGTGAAATTAATTGCTAAGCAACAAAAATAGTTATTTTTACAGAATATTTGCCTTAATGACAAAACCGGAATATAATATAATTATAGTAACAGGAGCCACGGCTTCAGGTAAAACCGGTTTTGCCGCCAGGCTGGCTCATGCTACCGGGGGAGAGATCATCAGTGCCGATTCGCGCCAGGTGTACAGGGGTATGGATATCGGTACCGGAAAGGATTATGATGATTACAAAGTAGAAGACATTACAGTACCCGTACATCTTATTGATATAGTGGATGCAGGTTATAAGTATAACGTGTATGAATACCAGCACGACTTTATTGAGGTTTATAATAAACTTAAAGCAAGGGGTTGCATGCCTGTTGTTTGTGGTGGTTCAGGTATGTATATCGATAGTATAGTACAGGGATATAAACTTATTAATGTACCTCCGGATAAGACCCTCAGGGAAGAACTTGAACATTATGATACGACTCAGCTTGAAGTCCGTTTAAGGAGTTATAAAAATCTGCATAACCGGTCCGACACGGATACCAGAAAGAGAACAGTAAGAGCTATTGAGATTGAAGAGTATTATCTGCAAAACAGTGAACTGTCAGGAGAATTTCCTTCTGTCAATCCATTGATTACAGCGATCAGGTATGACAGGGAATCGCGCCGCAGAAGAATATCCGAACGCCTCAATGAGAGAATGAAGAGCGGAATGGTAGATGAGGTCCGGCAACTGCTTGATAACGGTATAAGCAGCGAGGATCTTATTTATTACGGACTGGAGTATAAATATATAACCCTCTATCTTACCGGGGAATTGTCATACGATAATATGTTCTCATCTCTCGAAACAGCGATACACAGGTTTGCTAAGCGTCAGATGACATGGTTCAGGGGAATGGAACGACGTGGGACAAAAATTCACTGGCTCGATGGTTGTCTCCCTGATGATGAAAAACTTAAGCAAGTACTTGATACCTTCTACTTCAGGTAAGCGTCAAGCCATCCGAAAAATTCTCTTTGCCAGATTACAGCATCCTGTGGCCTGGTAACAAAATGAGTTCCGTCATGAAAGAACAGCAAACGACTTGGGACCCCATTCATTTGAGCAGCAGTAAAGGCTTCCAGACTCTGTGAATATGGTATTCTGTAGTCGTGCGCTCCTGTGATAATCATGATAGGAGTATCCCATTTATCAACATTCAGATGAGGCGAGTAATTGTAGCCAACAGGCCTGGGGTCTTCCCAGTAAGCACCACCCAGATCTTTGTTGGGAAACCAGAGCTCTTCTGTTGAGCCATACCAGCTCTCAATATTGAACATGCCGCAATGTGAGATAAAGGCCTTGAACCGTTTTTCATGCATACCTGCCAGCCAGAATACCGAATAGCCACCATAGCTGGCGCCTATTGATCCAAGTCTATCTTCATCAATAAACGGCTCCTTAGCCATGTAATCAATTGCATCCAGATAATCCTGTATGTTCTTTCCTCCGTAGTCGCCTGATATCTGCTCTCTCCATTCAGAGCCAAAACCGGAGTTCCCCCTCCTGTTTGGTGCCACCACGATATATCCGTTAGCTGCCATCATCTGGTAGTTCCACCTGTATGACCAACCCTGGGCAAGCGGACCCTGAGGTCCTCCCTTACAATAAAGCAGAGCAGGATACTTCTTTGAAGGGTCAAAACCGGGAGGATAAATAATCCACATCTGGAGATCCTCTCCATCTTTGGTTTTTATATATCTCTCCTCCGATTCTCCCATCATTATATTGTCATAAATATGTCTGTTTACGGAACTTATCTGCGTCACATCTCCTGACGCAATATCAATAGTGGCAATCTCAGTAGCCATAGCCATTGATTTTATACCTGTAACTAATGATTCGTTGTTAAGTGTGATCGGACCATAATTGTATTTGCCTGAACTTACCTGGTTAACTGCCCGGGATGCAAGATCAATACTAAAAATTTGGACGGTTCCGAGGTACGGACTGGTAAAAAATATTTTGCTGTTATCATTCGTCCAGTTGATATTTTCAACGTTATAGTCCCACCCTTCCGATAGCCATGACGTAGATCCGTCGGCGAAGCTCATAACCATAAGACGGTCGAGATCAGCCTCGTAACCCGGCTCATCCATGCTCTGCCAGGCTATCATGCTTCCATCAGGTGAAAATACGGGGTATTTGTCAAAGCCTTTGTTTGCCTCTGTTATATTGGTTGTCTTACCTGTTTCACAATCAAAGATCAGGATATCGGTGTTTGTGCTTACAGCATCTTCTTTTCCTGTTACCTGCTTACATGTATAGGCAATTTTGTTACTGTTGGGGCTCCATGATATCTCACCTCCGTCGAAATAGGGTGCAGTGGGTGATTCAAAGTGCTGATCCTCCATAATATCTGATGTGCCCGACAGCGCTGTTCCGTCGAACACTGCAACAAAGATGTGACTGTAGGAATAATCGTGCCAGTAATTCCAGTGTCTGAACATCAGGTCATCAATAATTCGCATATTGGCCTTCGGGAGATCGTGTTTTTCATTTGGTGTCTGGTCGAGTTTTACCCTTCTTGTGAACAGAATCTTCTTCCCTGTGGGAGAGATTGAATAGTGCTCAAAATCTTCAAGGTTCTTAACTGCCTTCTTTCCTGATCCGTTTGGATTCATGGCCCACAGGTTTCCGCCGGAGGTAAAAGCTATTTTACTTCCATCCGGAAACCATTGGGGAGAAGTTCCTCCGTCAGTAGTCAGCTGTACGGCATCGCCACCTGCTGATGGTATAGCAAATATGTCTGTTCTTCTTGCCTCTGTGGGCAGGTCATATTCGGTAACAGTATATAGTACTGTTGTGCCATCCGGCGACAGTGCAATGTTGCCTGCGCGTCTGAACTTCCAGAGTATCTCAGGGGTCATTATTCCCCCGGCTATTTCAGTTTCATTGAGTTGTAAGTCAAATGCCGGGGTCACTTCAGCTACCTTATCGCTGCACGACCAGCCTGTTATTATGATAAGGAACAGTAGAAAAGGAGTGTACTTATTCATATGTTTATAATTTATTTTCAATGGTCACATGGAACCGCATTAAATGAATAATCATTCCCCTGTGTGAAAAAAATAATTATTCTTTTAATGCTTGTTTCATAAGGTATAAGGATTATGAGTTTTGTAACTATTTCGTGTCTTAAGTTTGAATTGCTTAAAATGGCAAATCTTATTATCCTTTGCATCTTTAAGTCGGCAATCTTCAGTCGGCAGTCAGCCCGTCCGACCGGAGTCATCCGGGCGGGCAATCTGAAGATAAGGCTATATACAGTTAAGTTCCTAAATTCAATTGCCATTGTGTATTAATTGTTTGATTGTTATTTGCTTTTTTGCCGATTGTGGACTACTTTGCCCTTCCGAAGCTCGAAACGAAGTGGAGAGCGAAAGAGGGTGGACTGTCGACTGATTAATTACAAAAGTTTTATTCTCTTATTATTACTATAGGATTTAAAAAAATTGCCTTAGGTTTGTATAAAGGTTCTGAAAATGACATTTGATAACGGCAAAACAATTATTGCCCTCAGACTCAGGGTATTTATAGCCACAATATTGTTAATAATATATCTTTTTCTTGTATATCTTGAGAATATTATAAAATTTCCCGTTGCCGGATATTCCGATACTTTCTGGACTCTCCTGGTTATAGGGATTTACCTCATCCTCTCATTTTATCCTATACTTTTTAATTATAAATACATCTATTTTTCGGAGGACGGCCCTTCCATTATTTTCAGGTTCTATTCTGTTGGTATTTTAAAGGGAAAAAAGAATTCTGTTGAAATACCCAAAAGAGATTTTGCAGGATACAGGTTTAACAGGGTTATTGGAGGTTTTTTCACAAGCATAACTCTTCAACGAAGAATTGATAATAAAACTGCAATATATCCACCCATACATCTCAGTTCGCTAACCAGGGCAGAATTGGAAAAGATTAAATCAGCACTCGAAAAATACCAGCCTGGTTAACTGTCATCGGACAAAGGTAATTATTGAGGCCAGGTGAAAACTGAAATACAGCATGAGTAAAATCATTTTTTATATATTAAAATGAGAGCAACTTTGTCTATTGAATAAACAGATTATTATTAATAATAAACACATACAATAATGAACGTTGATAAAGTGCTATTGGACCTTGAAAAGAAGCATCCCGGAGAAGATGAATATCTCCAGGCTGTCAGAGAGGTGCTCGAGTCGATTGAAGAAGTTTATAATGAAAACCCACAATTTGAATCTGCAAATATTGTTGAGAGACTTATCGAACCCGACAGGATTTTTACATTTAAAATTCCATGGGTTGATGATGAGGGTAATGTACATGTAAATCTTGGATTCCGTATTCAGTTTAACAATGCTATCGGACCGTATAAAGGAGGATTGAGATTTCACCCGAGCGTTAACCTGAGCATCCTTAAGTTTCTTGGTTTCGAGCAGATCTTTAAAAATTCACTCACTACCCTCCCCATGGGAGGAGGCAAGGGAGGTTCAGACTTTAACCCGAAAGGGAAATCCGATTCTGAAATAATGCGTTTCTGCCAGTCGTTTATGCTTGAGTTATGGAAATATATCGGACCCGAGACTGATATTCCGGCAGGTGATATTGGAGTAGGTGGTCGCGAGGTAGGTTATCTCTACGGAATGTATAAAAAGCTCGCGAGTGAAAATACAGGAGTACTTACAGGAAAAGGCATCAACTGGGGTGGTTCGCTTATCAGGCCTGAAGCAACAGGTTTCGGTAATGTATATTTTGCCAAAGAAATGCTTGCTACCATTGATGAGACATTTAAAGGCAAAAGAGTCGCCATATCAGGCTTTGGCAATGTCGCATGGGGAGCTGCACTAAAAGTAACAGAATTTGGAGGCAAGGTAGTAACACTATCGGGGCCTGATGGTTACATCTACGATCCTAATGGAGTTTCTGGAGATAAAATAAATTATATGCTTGAATTAAGAGCCTCCAATGAAGACATTGTAAAACCTTACTCATATGAATTTGAAGGGGTTGAATTCCACGAAGGCAAACATCCATGGGAGGTTAAAGTAGATATTGCACTCCCTTGTGCTACTCAAAACGAACTTAATGCAGAAGATGCGGAGAATCTTGTTAAAAATGGATGTATCTGCGTTAGTGAAGGAGCCAATATGCCTTGTACTCCGGAAGCAATAGAGATTCTTCAGAAAAACAAGATACTGTACGGTCCGGGAAAAGCTGCTAATGCCGGTGGTGTTGCTACATCAGGTCTTGAAATGTCACAAAACTCCCTTAAGCTACACTGGGGAATTAAAGAAGTTGACGGCAGGCTGCATGAGATCATGATCAATATTCATGAATCATGTGTCAAAAATGGTAAGGGAGAAGATGGTTATGTCGACTACGTAAAAGGTGCAAATATCGCAGGCTTCCTGAAGGTTGCCAATGCAATGCTCGATCACGGAGTGCTTTAATCTTTTCAGACAATCTTTATATATGGCCACTCCATTTTTCGGAGTGGCTTTTTTATTCTCAACTTCTTCCTCAACTTTAGTCACTTTTAACTTTAGTCACTTACAACTTCTTACTATATTTGTAGAAATGTCTCGTTAAATAAGTTATGTCTGATTCTGATCTGGTGTATAAGATAGCACTCAGTATGCTACCTGGTATTGGTGATATAAATGCCCGCAAACTTGTTGCATACCTTGGGGGCGTTGAGGCTGTTTTCAGGGAATCATACCGCAACCTTCTTAAAATTCCAGGCATAGGAACCATCCTTGCCTCATCCATTACCGGTAATAATTCTCTTGATGATGCAAGACGGGAAGTCGATTTTATTACTAAATATAGCATTGGAACTTCCTTTTATCTCGATAATGATTATCCTAAACGACTTAAAGAGTGTCCCGATTCTCCTGTTTTGTTCTACTATAAAGGAAATGTGAATACTGACAACAGCAAAGTGATCAGTATTGTAGGTACGCGAAATGCCACCAGGAAGGGAAAAGATATTTGTGATGAAATAATAGCATCACTGGGTGCAAGGTATCCCGACCTTGTTGTTATAAGCGGACTCGCATACGGAGTGGATATATCTGCTCATAAGTCTGCCCTCAAACATAATGTTTCAACAATCGGAGTTCTGGCACACGGATTTAAAACTATATACCCCTCAGTGCATACCCAGGTTGCAAGGGATATGCTAACGAATGGCGGGCTTATTACTGATTTCATGTCTGATGAAAAACCCGATAGGAATAATTTTCTTAAAAGAAACAGGATCATTGCAGGATTTTCGGATGCGACTATTGTTATTGAATCAGGCGTGAAGGGAGGAGCAATGGTAACAGCAGATATTGCCCATTCGTATAACAGAGATGTTTTTGCGATCCCGGGATCCCCATGTGACAAACAATCAGCAGGGTGTAATATGCTTATAAAATCACAAAAAGCTTCATTAATCGAAACCAGCTCAGATATTGAATATTTTCTTAATTGGGAATCCACTGAAAATGAAACTGGAATTCAGGGCAGTTTATTCACAGGATTAACTCCACTGGAAAAAGATATCATGCAGGCCTTTGAAGACCGGCACGAAATCTCAGTTGACGAATTGAGTTTCATTACAGGCAAAGCGGCTTATCATCTCTCATCAGCTCTCCTTACGCTTGAATTTTCAGGATTATTAATAAATCTTCCGGGTAATTTTTATCGAATAAGTCATGCTAAGAAATAGCTGTCTGAAACCATGATTTTTATCATCCTGAAGAATATGTTTTAAAACATGTGTCAAATTATACTTAGCTGATTTTATGACAATTAATATAGCTTTTGCTTATTTCGATAAAATTGGTTCAGGTAATTAAAAAAAGATTGCTGCTTTTTATTACTGATTTTTATAATTTTATCACCTCTAAAGCTAAAATTAATATAACTAAAAAATCAAACACTATGGATCCAAATGTTGAAAGATTCATGGCAACTATCAAGGCTAAAAACCCGGGTGAAAGTGAATTTCACCAGGCCGTACATGAAGTTGCCGAGTCACTAATCCCATTTATCGAAGAGAACCCAAAGTATAAACATGCAAAGATTCTTGAGAGATTATCAGAGCCTGAAAGAGTAATTCTTTTCAGGGTTCCCTGGCTTGATGATAAGGGGGAGATACAACTTAACAAGGGATACAGAATCGAGATGAACAGCGCCATTGGCCCTTATAAAGGAGGACTCAGGTTTCACCCGACTGTTAATCTGGGCATCCTGAAATTCCTTGCATTCGAACAGGTACTCAAAAACAGCCTTACTACTCTTCCTATGGGTGGCGGCAAAGGTGGCTCTGATTTTGATCCAAAAGGAAAAACAGATAATGAAGTAATGCGCTTTTGCCAGAGCTTTATGACTGAACTTTCACGTCATATAGGTCCGAATACAGATATCCCGGCCGGGGACATCGGAGTTGGTGGCCGTGAAATTGGCTTTATGTTTGGTCAATACAAAAGACTTCGAAATGAGTTTACCGGTGTATTAACCGGCAAGGCTATCCAATGGGGTGGCTCACTGATCCGTCCGGAAGCTACCGGATATGGCGCTACCTATTTTGCCCAGAATATGCTCGAGACCCGTGGAGATTCACTTAAAGGTAAAACTGTTGTGATATCAGGATCGGGTAACGTAGCTCAATTCGCGACCGAAAAGGTTACCGAACTTGGAGGCAAAGTGGTTACTCTTTCTGATTCGGCAGGTTATATATATGATCCTGCCGGAATTGATAAGGAAAAACTGGCATATGTTATGGAACTTAAAAATGTAAAACGCGGACGTATCAAGGAGTATGCCGAAAAGTATGGTGTTGAATATCTCGAAGGCAAGAGACCATGGGAAGTAAAATGCGATGTGGCTATGCCTAATGCAACTGAGAACGAAATTAATGAGCAGGATGCAAAGACCCTTATTAAGAATGGTTGTTTCTGTATTTCGGAGGGAGCCAATATGCCTTCAGCACCTGCTGCCATTAATGCATATATTGAAGCTAAGATTCTTTACGGCCCGGGCAAGGCTGCCAATGCCGGTGGTGTAGCAGTATCCGGACTGGAAATGACTCAGAACTCAATGCGACTGTCATGGACACGTGAAGAGGTTGATGCAAAACTACAGAGTATAATGAAGGATATTCATGATACTTGTGTTAAATATGGCACCGAAAACAGTGGGTATATCAATTATGTAACCGGTGCCAACATCGGAGGATTCCTGAAAGTAGCCGATTCAATGCTGGCCCAGGGAGTTGTATAACAAAAGAAAGGCATTCCCGCCATCAAAGAAGGTGGTTTCTAATTCATATTAAAAAAAGGGCAATTATTTGTCCTTTTTTTTTAATATGTTTGCACACCCCCACTATCTGAATAATATGCAATTTATTGATACTCATACACATCTATACCTTCCTGAATTTGATAATGACAGGGATGAAGTAATTGGGAGAGCAATTGAAAACGGGGTAAACAGATTATTACTCCCCAATATCGATGAGGATAGTATTGATCCTATGATGAATATGGTAAAAAGGTATCCGGGAATCTGCTACCCTATGATCGGACTGCATCCAACATCGGTCAGGGAAGATTATGATGAACAATTGAAGATAATTAAATCCCGGATAGATCATGAGAATTTTATTGCTATCGGTGAAATTGGTATTGACCTGTACTGGGATAAAACATATATTAAGGAGCAGACCAATATTTTTAAGGAGCAGATAGTTCTTGCATTAAAATATGATCTGCCGGTAGTAATCCATTGCCGGGATTCATTTGATGAAATTTTCAGTGCCCTGGATGATTTCAGGGTCAATTCACCAAGGGGTGTATTTCATGCTTTTACAGGAACATATGAACAGGCCCTGAAAGCGATTGAATTAGGATTTCTTTTGGGTGTTGGAGGAATTGTAACATTTAAGAATGCCGGGATCGATAAGGTTATTTCACAAACGGGTGCAGACAGTATAATACTTGAAACTGACTCTCCCTACCTTGCACCAACTCCTAACAGGGGGAAAAGAAACGAGAGTTCATACCTTGTACATATAGCTGAGAAAGTAGCCGCTATAACAGGAAAATCAGTATCGGAGATTGCAAATATTACTACCGGTAATGCAGTAAATCTTTTCAGGCTTGATAATAAAACAGCTGATGGCCAATAAAAAAAGTAAATCAATCCTTCTGGTTTATACAGGAGGTACCATAGGCATGGTTCACGATCCCCGAACCGGAACATTGGTCCCGTATAATTATGAACATTACTCAATGCCATTCAGGAAGTGTCATTCCCGATATGTATGAAACCGGCCGGAAGTTAACTGAGGCAGGAGTTATCGGTGGTGAAGATATGACTACTGAAGCGGCCCTGACAAAATTGATGTTCCTTCTTGGTAATTATAGTGACCCTGAAATGATTAAAAATTTATTGAAAAGCAGGTTAAAAGGAGAAATTACACAATAGAATGTTTTTTTTTCCATTTTTTTCGTAATTTGTGCCGCTTGAGATTCTTTGAAAACTGATTTTTTACCCGTGGGGGGACAATAAATGGAGAGATGCAGGAGTGGCTTAACTGGCACGCCTGGAAAGCGTGTGTACCCCAAAAGGGTGCCGGGGGTTCGAATCCCTCTCTCTCCGCAGATATCTGATTATTTACAGAGCTGTTAAAGAATGATTATTAACCAAATGAGATAGATTCGAACTGAGACGAAAGGAATAGAATCAAATCCGGCGCAGTCGGATAAATTCAAGATTATCGTCTCATTTAAAAAATATTTTTAAATTTGTTAAGATTAATAAACTTTGATAACTAAAATTAAACAACAACCATGAAAAAACTATTTGCATTTGTAGCTGTGTTTGGAATGCTTTTTATCGGAGCTTCCGTTAATGCTTTTGCCCAGGATGAGCCACTAGAAACGCAAGACACGACAGTTGTCGAGCAGGCAATAGAAGAACCTGCTGCTATAGTAGAAGAAGATCTTGAACCTGTTGCTGAAGAGGGTGGAAGCGAACTTCACAAGAATATTAAGATAAAATTTGTTGAGGGGGGTGCTCAATTTATGGGTGCAGTTCTTTTGACTCTTATTCTTGGACTTGCAATCGCAATTGAAAGAATTATTTATCTTAATCTTGCAACAACAAATACTGACAAGCTTCTCAAGAGTATTGAAGGAGCCCTGGAAAGTGGTGGTCTTGAAGCAGCTAAAGAGGTTTGCCGCAGTACCCGAGGTCCGGTAGCAAGTATCTTCTACCAGGGTCTTGACAGAGCTAACGAAGGTGTTGAGATGGCTGAGAAATCTGTTATAGCATACGGTGGCGTTCAGATGGGTCTCCTCGAAAAGAACCTCTCCTGGATTTCACTCTTTATTGCAATTGCTCCTATGCTTGGTTTCATGGGTACGGTAATTGGTATGATTGACGCATTCGATAAGATTGAAGAGGCAGGTAACGTATCTGCAGGTCTGGTTGCCGGTGGTATTAAAATTGCTCTTATCACCACAGTGTCAGGTCTTATTGTTGCAGTTATACTTCAGATCTTCTACAACTATATCCTTTCAAAAGTGGATGCCATAACTAACCAGATGGAAGACTCTTCCATAACCCTAATTGACATGTTGGTTAAATACAACCTTAAAAAGTAACAATTATGTCCGAGCTATCAGGTAAGATATTAAAGATCATTATGTGGGTACTGATGGGTATTACCATTATTATGGCCCTCATTTTCTATACGGGGAAAGTAGTGCCGGGCACTGAAGGAACCAGGATAGAGGAACCGACAATTACACAGTCTTTTCTTCTATGGGCCTATATGCTTTTCTTTGCAACCACTGGAATAACAGTAGTCTTTTCAATAATAAATTTCATCAAAAATCCAAAAGGTGGCAAGAAAACTATTTTTGCACTTCTAGGCGCGGTTGTAATTATTTTAATTGCATTTCTGCTCGCAGATGATACTGTACTTAATATGCCCTATTACGACGGGAAAGATAATATTCCGGGTACATTGAAATTTGTTGATACTACACTATTTACTGCTTATATATTGTCTATATTGGCATTCCTTTCAATTGTTGGATCATCAGTTTCAAAATTATTTAAGAAGTAGTTTATTAATTCCCTTTTAGGGATCTAAAAGTTATTAAAATGGCAAAAAGGGAGCTACAGGAAATCAATGCCGGTTCAATGGCTGACATCGCATTTCTCCTGCTTATCTTTTTCCTGGTTACAACAACCATGGATTCAGATACCGGTCTGATGCGCAAATTGCCTCCTATACCCGACCCAACCGTCGAACAGGAGGAAGATCAGCAAATCAACCAAAGAAACATACTTGAGGTCCTGGTAAGTAGAGATGATTTTATCATGGTTGAGAATGAGATTGTTCCGTTAAGAGAGCTCAGAACTATAACAAGGTATTTTATTGAAAACCCAAATGAAGATGCAGATCTTCCTGAGATGATCGATAAAAATATCCCATTCTTTGGTATGATACGGGTACACAAAAATGCAGTTATATCCCTGCAAAATGACCTTAGTACAACATACGGGGTCTATCTGGCAGTTCAAAACGAACTTCTTGCTGCCAGGGATGAACTGAAAAATGAACTTGCTCTGAATACCTGGGGGATCGCCTACGACGACCTAAACGAAGAACAGATGGCCGCCGTTGATGATTACTATAAAGTGCCAATTTCAGAGGCTGAACCTAAGAAAATAGGAGGTAACTAATATGGGAAAATTTGAAAGAAGTACCGGTAAAGGAGGCGTTGCTAAGATTAATACTGCCTCACTGCCTGATATAGTCTTTATGCTCCTCTTCTTTTTCATGACTACTACAGTTATGAGGGAAGTTGAATTAAAAATCGGGGTTGTTGTTCCTGAAGCTACTCAGGGAAAAAAACTGGAGAAAAAGTCATTGGCAAGCTTTGTATATATAGGCAAGCCACTGCCAAACCTCAGGGCTACCTTTGGATCTGAACCAAAAATTCAGCTAAACGATTCATTTAAAGAGGTTAATGATATTCAGGATTTTATCGCCCAGGAGAGAGAGTCTCTTGATGAAGCAGATAAGAGCAAAATGCTTGTTTCCCTTAAAATTGACAGGAATACAAAAATGGGTGTTGTTATTGACGTTAAACAGGCTCTCAGACGTGCAAATGCACTAAAGATTATGTATGCCAATAGAAACGTCGATGAGATAAGTGATGTTCGATAATCTTTTAACGTTCATACATATTTTAAAATCCCGCTCCGGCGGGATTTTTTTTTAAACGGCTTGTCATCCCGCTTTGCCAGCCGAAGCTCCGAGTATTCGGGGCGAAGGTTGGAGAGAGGGATCTGTGAATAAATATCCGACAAAGGACAAACGACTAACGACAAAAGGCAAAAGAGATTTCAGAACCGGGAGTTCGTTGAGACGCAATGCATTGCGTCTTTACTTGTATGTCATTAATATTATAATCTTTTCTTTTGCTTTAAGGAAACATCCGCTGTTGTCTGGCTCCTTCTCCGGCCGCCGCAGGCTTAATGGATATTCGATATTCCCATGTCATCCCGATAGAGTTGAGCATTTGCGAGACGATGAGGGATCTGTGAATAAATATCTGACAAACGACAAACGACTAACGACAAAAGGCAAAAGAGATTTCAGAACCGGGAATTCCGAATTTGCCGGAGGCCAATAAGGGATTCGTAAATAATAATTCGTTAAAAATATTTGAGAATAAGTAAGATTTTGTGTATTTTGATAAAACATTAAAAAGATAGAACATTTAGTTTAATTTTGCGTTAATTTAAAAAGCAATATATTTGAATTACTATTATTGAAGAATTAACGGATTGAAGCAAAGAAGATGAAGAAGAAATATCACACAGATTATTTAGTTGCAAATTCATTCAAGATAGGTCTGGGAAGCATATTTAATCTAGAGGGAAATTACTTTGACTATACTTATGCAAGTAGTGATAAGGAAGCAGATTTTATTGCTCTTCTAAACGATTGGTTAGTTGTTGGACAAGATATAGAGAGCTCTATTGAAACACTTGAAATAGAAATTGAACATGAAAAACAACTTTCAATTCCATTTGAAGTATAATAAGCAATGTCGAGAAAAGGAGCAAAACCTGTAAAAGCAGAGAAGCCGACTAGTTCTGAGAGTCAGAAACAAATTATATTACCTAAAGAACTTGAACCTATTATCAAAAAACTTGAACCGAAGGATCAAAATATTATTCTTAAGTCATTCAGTATTTCCCAATCTCATAGCGGCCCCTTACCTCCACCTGAACAATTAGAAAAGTATAACCAAATCATTCCTAATGGTGCCGAAAGGATAATGATTATGGCCGAGAATCAGTCCTCTCATCGATTAGGAATTGAAGATAAAGTAATTGATGGCCAAGTAACACAATCAGGCAAAGGGCAAATATTTGGTTTTATTATAGCATTAATTTCAATATTATTATCATTTACCCTGGCAATGTTCGAACATTATTTGGTTGCTGGGATTATCGGTGGATCAACTGTAGTTGGATTGGTAACTGTCTTTGTTATTGGAAAGCATGTACAAAAAAAGGAATTAGCTGATAAAAATCCGAAAGCAAATTGACACCAATATTGCCACCACTAAAATCAAAACTCGCTGATTAAAAGCAACGTGAAAAAGCTGGGTTTCTCCTCCTTCTCCGGCAGTTTCCGGATTGCGTCACCGCTTAAGCTTTATGCGGCATGCGGTCGGCGGACATAGTTGAGACGCTATGCATTGCGTCTTTACTTGTACGTCATTATTATTATATCATTGCCTTTCGCCTTACGCCTCTTTTCGTGATCCCGAGAGGACTCGAACCCCTACCATGAGAACCGGAATCTCACGTTCTATCCAGTTAAACTACGGGACCGGATTGTTATCCTGCAAAAGTAATAATATTTTTTTACGACTGCGATAAGATCAGTATTAACAGTATAATGATAATTGATATCTTTTCTCTACTTTCGCAAACGCTAATAACATCTGTAAATTAAGTGATATCATGGAGTATAAATTCAGGGAGATAGAACAAAAATGGCAAAAACACTGGGAAGAGAATAATACATTCAAAACCAGCGATGATCTGTCCAACCCCAATAAATACTATATTCTTGATATGTTTCCATACCCCTCAGGATCGGGACTCCATGTAGGTCATCCGGAGGGATATACCGCTACCGATATTGTTGCCAGGTACAAGAGGATGAAGGGGTATAACGTACTCCGTCCAATGGGATGGGACGCATTCGGGCTCCCTGCAGAACAGTATGCCATACAGACCGGCACACACCCTTCAATAACCACCAGGAAAAATTGCGAAACCTTCCGTCGCCAGATCAGGGAACTCGGATTAAGTTACGACTGGGAGAAGGAGATTAATACTACCGATCCGGGGTATTTCAGATGGACACAATGGATCTTTATTAAACTTTATAACACATGGTTTGATGATAAGTCGCAAAAAGGACGTCCTGTATCCGAGCTGGTGATACCAGATGAAATTGTAAGAGAAGGAGAGAAAGCCGTAAATAACCATATCGACAGTAAACGCCTTGCTTATTATGACAATGCACTGGTCTGGTGGTGTTCAGATTGCAGGATCGTCTGTTCAAACGAAGAGGTACTTACCGATGGTACTCACGAAAAATGCGGACATGTTGTTGAGAAGAAGAATCTTAAACAATGGATGTTAAGAATTCCGCATTACGCAGAACGGCTGCTTACCGGACTTGAAAATGTTGACTGGCCGGAGGGAGTAAAAGATATGCAGCGTAACTGGATAGGCCGGTCAACCGGTGCTGAAGTGGACTTTCCCCTGGAAGGCCTCGAAGAAAAACTGAGAGTCTTTACAACCCGCCCCGATACATTGTTCGGCGCTACTTATATGGTAATTGCCCCCGAGCATCAGCTTACAACAAAAATTACCACCGGAGAATTTAAAAACAAAATCGATGACTATATCAGAACCGCTGCCCTGAAATCTGATCTTGACCGAACAGACCTTGCTAAGGAAAAAACAGGCATTTTCACCGGAAGATATGCGATAAACCCGGCAAATAATAAGAAAATTCCGATATGGGTAGCCGATTATGTGCTCACAGGATATGGAACCGGGGCAATAATGGCTGTACCTGCACATGATACACGCGACTTCGAGTTTGCTGAAAAATTCGAAATTCCCATTATCTGCATAATGGACCCCGACAGTGACGATAAAGATTTACGTGAAAGGGTTATTGCAGGTAAAGAGAGCTGGACCGAAGATGGATTGTATATAAATTCTTCAGACTCTTCAACTGGTCTTGATATAAACGGATTAGTAAAGGAAGAGGGAATATTAAAGACGACAGAATGGCTTGAGTCAAAAGGGCTGGGAAATGCCAAAATAAATTATAAGATACGTGACTGGCTTTTCAGCAGGCAAAGATACTGGGGCGAACCATTCCCTGTTATCCACTGGGAGGACGGGGAGATATCTCTGCTTAACGAATCAGAACTTCCTCTACTACTTCCTGACCTGCAGGTTTACCAGCCAGGGAAAAACGGAGAATCTCCTCTTGCAAATGCCGGTGACTGGCTGAATGTAACCGGTAAAGACGGAAGAAAAGGGCGCAGAGAGACCAATACAATGCCACAGTGGGCAGGATCGTGCTGGTACTACCTGAGGTATATTGATCCCCGTAATGATAATGAGATATTCGACAGTGAAAAAGAAAATTACTGGATGCCTGTAGATCTTTATATCGGAGGAGCTGAACATGCAGTACTTCACCTGCTCTACAGCCGGTTCTGGCATAAAGTATTATACGACCTGGGTATCGTTTCACATGATGAGCCTTACAAAAAACTGTTTAACCAGGGAATGATTCTGGCATTTGCATATGAGACATCCACAGGAGGTAAGGTATCCGCCGATCTGGTTGAAGAAAAAGATGGCAGGTTCTTTCATAAAAATAACGGGGAAGAGCTTAATCAGATTGTGGCAAAAATGTCAAAATCATTGAAAAATGTAGTAAACCCCGATGATGTGGTTTCAAAATACGGAGCCGATTCATTGCGCCTTTATGAGATGTTTTTAGGTCCGCTCGAAGCTACTAAACCCTGGGACGACAAAGGAGTTAAAGGAGTTTTTGGCTTTCTTGCAAGAGCTCACAGGTTCTTTGCCAACGGGAATAATATTGTTAGTGGAGATGAAGATGCCGAGACTCTGAAAGGACTTCACCAGACTATCAAAAAGATAAGCTCAGATATTGATAACCTCAGATTTAATACAGCAATATCTGCACTGATGATCTTTACAAATCTTTCCATAAAAAAAGGTAAGGTAACTATAGAAACGGGTATTACCTTTGCGAAATTACTATCCCCGTTTGCTCCTCATCTCGCTGAAGAGTTATGGCAATTTTACGGCAACAATAATTCACTTTCCTATGAGCAATGGCCTGCAGTTGATGAAGGCCTGCTAGAAGAAGACAGATTTGAGTACCCGGTTTCCTTTAACGGTAAGATGAGGTTTAAGATTGAAATGTCTCTCTTGTTAGATAAATCAGAGATCGAAAAAATAGTTCTTGAAGATGAGAGAGCAGTTAAATGGCTTGGTGGGAAAAAGCCCCTGAAGATAATTATTGTTCCTTCCCGCATAATAAATATTGTAATATGATATCAGGATATATGATCAGGAAAATAACTTCCGCTGCTCTGTCTGGGCTTCTTCTGTTTGCACTTACCTTCTGCACAGGTTATGAGAATGATATTTTACCCGAAAACAGTTCCGGGGAGCAGGAAACTGAAACAACAAGTGTTCAGGAGCCATACCTCCTGTATGGCATTGATACAACCGATTTCGATATTGTTGAGGGCCGGGTCAGAAGAAACCAGTTTCTCTCAGAGATACTGGACCGATACGAAATCTCTTATGCAGATCTTAATAATATTATTGAAAACTCCGATGAGATTCTGGATTTGAGAAATATTAAAGCAGGCAACAGGTATACACTTCTGCTTCATAGGGACAGTATTGCGAAAGCTGCTTATATGATATACAATGATTCACCTGAAACCACATATATCTTAGATTTTACCGACTCGCTGAAGATCAGGAAAATTAACAGTGAAATTGAAACCCGGTTAAAATACTCTTCGGGAGTTATTGAAACATCCCTCTGGAATGCGATTATTGATGAGAGTCTTAATCCTATGCTTGCAGTCGAATTGTCGGAAATTTATGCATGGACGATAGATTTTTTTGGTTTGCAGGCAGGAGACAGGTTTAGAATAATTTATGAAGAGGAGTTTATTGGTACTATATCAAATGGTATAACTAAAATATACGGAGCCTGGTTCAGCCATTCAGGAACAGATTTTTATGCCATACCAATTATTCAGGGCGGCGTTGAAAGCTATTACGACCTCGAAGGTAATAGTCTGAAAAAAGCATTTCTCAAAGCTCCACTCAGGTATTCGAGGATAAGCTCCCGTTTTTCAAACAGCCGTATGCACCCTATCCTGCGAATAAGAAGACCTCACCATGGTGTTGATTACGCGGCGCCTATTGGAACACCTGTGCATGCTGTTGGAGATGGCAGGGTTATAATGACCGAATATCAGAACGGATCCGGAAGAATCGTAAAGATAAGGCATAACAGTGTTTATACAACTGCCTATATGCACCTGAGCCGTTATGGAAAAGGTATTTCGGTAGGGAAATATGTCAAACAGGGTGATATAATCGGGTATGTGGGAAGCTCAGGACTTTCTACCGGTCCGCATCTCGACTTCAGGTTCTACAAAAACGGTCAGGCTGTAGATCCATTAAAGATAAAAGCGCCACCGGTTGAACCGGTATCTGAAGAAAATCTCGGAAAGTTCGTAAAGGTTAACAACGTGATAAAACAACTTCTCGATTCAATAGAGTAACTATTAATGTAGTGATGCCAGCACCTCTTTCACTACTTTTGGAAAGTGCTCCTGTTCAAGTTCATGTATCTTCTCTGCAAGTGTTTCAGGATTATCACCAGGCTCTATTTTGCATTTTGCCTGAAATATAATATCTCCGGCATCATATACCTCATTTACAAAATGTATTGTAATTCCTGATTCACTCTCCCCATTAGCAATAACAGCCTCATGTACCCTGCTCCCATACATACCCTTTCCCCCGTATGACGGAAGCAAAGCCGGGTGAATATTTACAATCCTACCCCTGTAACGCTCAATGATGTCAGATGGCACAAGCCAAAGAAAACCTGCCAGAACAATAAAATCGATCACACTGTTTTCAAGCAGTTCAAGCACCCTCCCGGTAATATAAAAATCATTCCGGTCGAAAATTTCACTTGGTACCGATAGCTTTGCAGCCCTTTCTAAAACATAAGCATCAGAACGATTCGATAAAATTAAAGTAACTTTTTTGCCCTTTTCGTTCGAAAAATACTCTATTAAGTTCTGCGCATTGGTTCCCGATCCCGATGCAAATATTGCTATATTCTTCATATTCAACTTTTTATACTTTTCAGCAAAATAATCACGACAATGCTTTGACCTATTTATATAACTAATTATCTGTTACTTAACCAGCACTAACAATAAAAAACCTTAAATTGCTTGAAAATCTTTGTACAAATATATTTCTTTGCAGGGTTAAAATTTAATTATTAACCAAAAATTGAGATTATGTCTGATATTGCAGCAAAAGTAAAAGAGATCATCGTTGACAAATTAGGAGTCGACGAATCAGAAGTTACAACTGAAGCCAGTTTTACAAATGACCTGGGTGCTGATTCTCTTGACACTGTTGAGCTTATCATGGAGTTTGAGAAGGAATTTAACATTGGCATTCCTGACGATCAGGCTGAAAGCATTGGCTCCGTAGGCGAAGCTATTAAGTACATTGAAGAGAATGCAAAATAAGATTGCATAACTTAAAGCAAAAAAATGAGAAGGGTTGTAGTAACTGGCTTAGGAGCAATAACTCCTTTAGGGAAAAATATTGCTGAAACCTGGGAAGGATTAAAAAACGGCGTCAGTGGTTCTGACTGGATTACCAGGTTTGATACCGAAAAATTCAGAACAAAATTTGCCTGTGAAGTAAAAAACTACGACTTCAAAGATTATTTTGACCGTAAGGAAGCTCGTAAAATGGACCGGTATACTCAGTTTGCCCATATTGCGGCAGATGAGGCAATCACTGACTCGGGACTTGATCTCGAAAGCATCGACAAAGATAGGGCTGGTGTTATTTGGGCTTCCGGAATTGGAGGGCTGGACACCTTCTTAGAGGCAATAAGGGAGTTTGTAAAGGGCGATGGAACACCACGTTTCAGCCCTTTCTTTATTCCTAAAATGATCAGTGATATTGCCGCAGGACTGATTTCCATTAAATATAATTTTCGTGGTCCGAATTTTTCTACTGTTTCGGCATGTGCCTCCTCAACTCACGCCTTAATTGATGCTACAAATTATATTCGGATTAATAAAGCCGATATTTTTGTGGCCGGCGGCTCAGAATCCACAATAAACGAGGCTGGCATTGGCGGATTCAATTCTATGCAGGCCATGTCAACCAATAATGATGAATATAAGACTGCTTCCCGTCCGTTCGACGGAACCAGGGATGGATTCGTGATGGGAGAGGGAGGCGGAGGCCTGATTCTAGAGGAGTATGAACATGCAAAAGCAAGGGGTGCAAAAATTTATTGTGAAGTTGTTGGCACTGGAATGACAGCTGATGCATACCACTTTACTGCTCCTCATCCGGAAGGTCACGGAGCCTATAAAGTGATGAAACTGGCCATTGAAGAAGCCGGTCTTACTCCTGAAGATATAGATTATATTAATGTTCACGGTACAGCAACCCCACTTGGAGACATCTCCGAAGCTGTTGCCATCGTAAGGCTTTTTGGCGAGCATGCATATAAACTTAATATTAGTGCCACAAAATCTATTACAGGCCATCTCCTTGGTGCAGCAGGTGCTGTAGAATCAATTGTCTCTATCATGGCTCTGAAACACGGGATTATTCCTCCAACCATTAACTATAAGGTTGCTGACCCCCTGATTGATTCAAAACTAAACCTTACGGTAAACAAGGCACAAAAAAGAGATGTGAAGGTTGCCATTAGTAATACATTTGGTTTTGGTGGTCACAATGCTACCGTTATCATGAAGAAAATTGACCTTTAGTGTGTCTCTCCTCCGGAAAAGAAAAAACGGATTATTCATATGTTTATAATTTATTCTTAATGGTCATATGGAACCGCATTAAAAGAATAATCATTCCCCTGTGTAAAAAAAATAATTATTCTTTTAATACTTGTTTCATCTTAGATAAAAAAGTCTTCTCTTCCCGACTTAAAAAAATATTGGGTTTCAGGCCCTCCGATCTGCGTATTTACGAAATGGCATTTATACATAAATCGGCAACTCATACTCTTCCTGACGGAACACAGATCAACAATGAGAGACTTGAATTCCTTGGTGACACAGTGCTTGACACTGTTCTGTCTGAATTTCTGTTTGAAGTATATCCTGATGCCAATGAGGGAGAATTAACAAAAATCAGATCCAGAATAGTTAACAGACAGATGCTCAACAAGCTATCTCTTTCGATAGGGATAAACAATCTGCTTATAAGTCATCTTGATAAAAACAACCCTACCCAAAACCTTTACGGAGATGCCCTCGAAGCTCTGATAGGATCTGTTTTCGTTGATCGCGGTTATTCCAGGACAAAAAGATTCATTATAAACTCTATCATTAAAAACCACCTTGATCTCAGGAAAATTGTTACTACCGAAACCGATTATAAGAGTCAGGTCTTTCAGTGGGCACAGAAATTAAATCGTCAGATCAGTTTTAACTATATCGAAGATTACGACTTTATCAATAAAAAAAGCCTCTTCACCACGACATTGAAAATTGATCATGAAATATTTGGAGAAGGCAGCGGTACGTCAAAGAAAGAGGCAGAACAGATGGCCTCACTCCAGGCATGGAATAAAATCAAATGAATATGATTCATGTATTGGAATTTCAAAAATATTCATTGATATCCACCGGGTTATATCATTTTAATAATTATTCTCGTATTAAAGGCTAAGGCTGAGGCTAAGGGATTTGACTGCTCATTGTAGGCTTATTAAATTCAATTTGTCTCTTTTCTTTATTTTTTAGACATACCTTTCCTATTTTCTTTTGTTTACTTATTTGAAATTTTTCAGCATTTCGCTCATAGTACTAGCATTCTTTAGCTTGTATCTATTTTATCTGCCCTGAAGGTATTACCTCGTCAGGCTTCTAAAACCTCTTACCTCCCTTAGCCTCAGCCTCATCCTTAGCCTTGGAGAAAAATCAGAATTAGTAGTATAATTCCAATTATTACATTTTTTAATTAATTTGTGAAGCAATGTTCTTACCTTTATATATCATTAACCCAGCTAATGAAACCTCAGGCGAAAAAAATAAAATTCACTTTAGCTGATGCTGGATTTGACAGCGCCCTTTTTCTGGGCCTGGTAACTCCTGAAGCTGATTATAAGATCTCTTTGTTACTTAACCGGGTACTTACGATCAAACTAAGCAGCGATAAACCTGTTATATTCGTAAATCATTCCGGAAACAAAGTAAGTTTCTCACGTTTCACCTCTGTTTCAGAACTCAACGATCTGAGTTATCAGCTCGTAAGTAATAAATCTAATGGCAACATATTTAGTAAAAAATATCCCAATATAGATTATTTACTCATTCTTAGCGACAGTATTTCAAAGGAAACAGAGGATAGAATCGTATCAGGACTAAGGGGTACAAAAGAGATAACGGCTGTCTTTTTACTTGAGCCAGAATCACATATAAGTAATAATATTGTTTTACAAATGCTTTAAACCATGGAAGACCTCTATTTTAATCTCGCAAAGGAAGAATTCTCAAAAGGACGCAAAATCCTTATATGGGTCTTTGCCTCTCTGATAACAATAGCAGGTGCATGGGGCCTCTTTTTGCAGATTTTTAAGAATACTGAATATACCAATCTGGGAATACCGGTGGTACTACTCTGTGTCGGGGCTTTTCTCTATTTTATTGCAATACTGGCAACTGTTAAGAGGAAAACACATTATTTTAAAGTGGATAACGATACAATTGCCTATCGCTACGGGCTGATTTTCTCAACAGCACGTTCATATAATTGGGAGGATGTTAAAACCATTTACTTCCCTCCACATACAAAAAAAGCGACTATTGTTATGCATAATGGCAATATTGTTAATATAGATCTTACATGGATCGAAAAAAATAAATCCAGATCTATAAGAAAACACCTCTATTATACCGGTCATAAAAAGTCAAAGGAAATATTCAAAAAGCATAAAAAAAAATGAGCGACCAGATATCCTGATACGCTCATTCCTAACTAACCCTAAAACCTAAACCTAAATATGAAAAGTGTAGAACTTTTCTTTTGGGAAAGAGGTGCCGTAACACCTCTTCGATTTCTCTTTAACCCAAATCTAACCTATGAAAAAAACCTCACTTCAATAATAACAAATAACGTGCCAGAAATAAATAACAATGAATGCAATAAATATTTTCTGTTATATTCTAACTCAAAACCTCAGATGATTATTACCCATTTCCTTATAATATACTGTGCTGTGGCTGCCAGCCATAACCTCCTGACAGATTGTTAAATAGTGTTAAATTATAATTATTCTTAGATTTATGGAATACATTTGCAGTTACAGGCAGGATTATCAGTTAACACCTGTTCAGATTGCAAATAAATCATAAAGCCTGACTGCAACAGATGGAAAGACGAACCATAGTTATTCTTGCAATAGTATTTTCGATAGTCTTAACAGGACTTATTCTTGTGCAGATATACTGGATCAAAAATGCTTTTGATGCAAAAGAACAGCAGTTCAGGGTACAGGTAAGCAATGCTCTGGATGTAGTGGTTCTGGAGATGGAAAAGCAGGAGATGATCAATCGCATTGTCGAAGAGATAGATATTCCAAGCGCCGACTCGGTTGTTGCAATTATACCATCTCATTCCTCACTTGCCCGGCAACTACAGAGATATCAACCAGTATCAAGACTGATGCAAATATCAGGAGCCGTTGAAAATGAAATCTCACTCACTATAAACAGGAAAGGACAGAAAATCATATTCTACTCTGATGAGGAATTTTTTTACCCGGATGATCAACCTCCCGAGCTTTCCATAGAAAGTATAAAAGCAGGTATTTCCGACAGGCTTAATAATAAAACCGTACTGCTTGAGAATATAATGGGCAGAATATTATCCGAAATACCACCACTTGCCGAAAGAGTTGATCCGGATGAGATAAATTCATTGTTAAGCAGCACCCTTTTAAGGGTTGGGATTAACGTGGGCTATGAATATGGCATAAATGACGGCGAAGAGACAATTTATAATTCCGGAAATTTCTCTTTAGGAGCACCTTCAAGCAAATATCTCAGGCAACTATTCCCTAATGATCCTGTCCCCGGACGGTACAGGCTTACACTATATTTTCCTAAGGAGACGAAATATCTGATATCGCAGGTAGGGTTTATGGGATTCTCTTCAATCTTTATCACATTGATACTGATATTCTTTTCGGCAACGAATATAATTATAATATTACGACAGAAGCGGCTTTCCGAAATCCGGACCGACTTTATCAATAATATGACGCATGAACTTAAAACGCCAATCTCTACTATATCACTGGCATCCCAGATGATGGCAGACAAGACCCTTTCATCGAGTCAGAAAAATCTTGATAATATATCCAAGATCCTCAACGATGAGAGTATGCGACTGAAATATCAGGTTGAGAAAGTGCTTCAGGCATCTGTTTTTGATAGTGGCTCAATGAATCTGAAGTTTATTGAGTTAGATATCAGAATATTATTGAGGAATGTAATTGAGAATTTCTCGTTACAACTGACCGACCGTGATGGTACAATAGAGACCGGCTTTGGTGCAAAGAGCCACATCGCAGTTGTAGATGAAGTGCATTTTTCAAACATGATGTCAAACCTTATTGACAACGCTATCAAATATTCCGGTAATATTCCCAGAATATCAGTAAAGACACAGGACACAAAGTCAGAGATCACTGTTTCTGTTTCTGACATGGGCATTGGCATCAAAAAGGAAGACCTTAGAAGAATTTTTGAGAAATTCTATCGTGTGCCTACCGGTAACAGACACAATGTAAAGGGATTTGGTCTTGGTTTAAGCTATGTTAAAAAAGTAGTTGATGAGCATAACGGACATATATCAGTTATCAGTAATGTTGGAAAAGGTACTACCTTTGAAATAATTATTCCTAAAAAGAGAAAATAAGATGGTAAAAATATTACTTGCAGAAGATGATAGTAACCTTGGCTCCCTTTTAAGAGACTATCTGAAGGCAAAAAATTATGAAGCCGTCCTTCTGCCGGATGGGGCCGAAGCATGGAAGGCATTTAATAAAGAAAAATTTGACATCTGTCTGATTGATGTCATGATGCCCAAAACCGATGGGATCACACTTGCGAAGCAAATACGCGAGGCAAACAGTGATATTCCTATTATATTTCTCACAGCAAAGAATCTGGAAAGGGATGTTATTGAAGGATTCACTGCAGGCGCAGATGATTATATTACCAAACCTTTCTCAATGGAAGAACTTCTATACAGGATAGAGGCTGTATTAAGAAGAACTAAGGGAAGTCATAATGAGAGCCACGACAAGTTTATTATAGGGAAATATACCTTTTACCCCCTTACCCGGATTCTCGGGCACAAGGATGGTTCACAGAAACTGACTACCAAGGAATCAGAACTGCTTAGGCTTCTGTGCAGACATGAAAATGAGATACTTGAAAGAAACTTTGCCCTGAAATCAATCTGGATAGATGATAATTACTTCAATGCCAGAAGCATGGATGTATATATCACAAAACTGAGAAAATACCTCAGGGATGATTCATCCATATCAATCCTGAATGTCCATGGGAAAGGATATAAACTTATTACCAATATCAAGTAATATCTGATAAAAATCTATTTTGTTACCTGATGGCACACAAAAATAACCCTTTCTGGTAAACCGGAAAGGGTTATTAGCTTAGGTTAGATTTTAGGATTAAGGTATATCTTAACTACCTTAAGTCATAACGACGCGACTAAAATAGTACAATTATATTACTTACAAAAGTAATTCACATTTTAATCCATCTTCAAAACAGCAAGAAATGCCTGTTGTGGAACTTCAACAT
This sequence comes from Bacteroidales bacterium, assembly GCA_030596125.1. Taxonomy (GTDB): domain Bacteria; phylum Bacteroidota; class Bacteroidia; order Bacteroidales; family VadinHA17; genus JAUVKT01. Next base: position 31,966 of record JAUVKT010000010.1, read on the forward strand.
TCCCAACCTGCCTCATTCTTTTTTTGCCTTTTTTCTGTTTTTCCAGCAATTTGCGTTTACGTGTGATATCGCCCCCATAACATTTTGCAGTAACATCCTTTCTCAATGCTTTTACAGTCTCCCTTGCGATAATCTTTGCCCCTATGGCTGCCTGAATGGCAATATCAAACTGTTGGCGGGGAATTAATTCTTTAAGCTTAACACACATCTTTCGTCCAAAATCGTACGCATGTCCCCTGAAGATAAGTGTAGACAGGGCATCAACCATCTCTCCGTTAAGAAGTACATCAAGGCGAACCAGATCGGCTTTCCGGTATGACGAATAATGATAATCAAATGAGGCATAACCTTTGGAAATACTTTTGAGCTTATCATAGAAGTCAAAAACAATCTCCGAAAGGGGCATTTCAAAGGTTATTTCTACCCGATCAGTAGAAAGGTATACTTGGTTCTTAAAAGTACCTCTTTTATCGATGCATAGATTCATAATCTGACCAACATAATCAGACTTAGTAATAATCTGGGCATTAATATACGGCTCTTCAATACGATCTATATTAGTAACATGAGGTAGCCCTGACGGGTTATGAACATCAACAACACCGTCTCTCGTGGTATAAACTTTGAAGGAGACGTTTGGGACTGTCGTAATAACATCCATATCAAATTCCCTGTCGAGCCTTTCCTGTATTATCTCCATATGCAACAACCCGAGAAATCCGCATCTGAATCCAAATCCGAGGGCTGCTGACGATTCCGGAACAAATGTTAATGATGCATCATTCAGCTGAAGTCGCTCAATTGATGACCTTAAATCCTCATAATCGTCAGCATCTACCGGGTAAAGCCCTGCAAATACCATTGGCTTAACATCTTCAAATCCGTCAACTCCTATCTCACAAGGTTCTTTAACATGAGTAATTGTATCTCCCACCTTCACCTCGCTGGAAATTTTTATTCCTGAAATTATATATCCTACATCTCCCGCACTCATTTTGTTTCTGGGCTCCTGCCTGATCTTCAAAACACCTATCTCGTCAGCATTATACTCACTTCCGGTATTAATAAACTTAACAAGATCTCCCTTACTTATTGTGCCGTTAATGATTTTATAATAGGCAATTATTCCTCTGAATGAATTATAGACAGAATCAAATATTAAAGCTTGCAACGGAATTTCGGGATCGCCTGAAGGTGGAGGAACCAGTTCAACAATTCTCTCCAGGATCCTGTCCACTCCCATCCCGGTTTTGGCACTCGCTTCAATAATATCATCACGATCACAGCCAAGCAAATCAACGATCTGATCCTTCACATCATCAGGCATAGCATTGGTCATGTCCATTTTATTCAATACCGGAATAACTTCGAGGTCACTATCAATAGCCATATAAAGATTTGAAATTGTCTGGGCCTGGATTCCCTGCGTTGCATCAACAACAAGTAGAGCTCCTTCACAAGCTGCAATAGATCGTGAAACCTCATATGAAAAGTCAACATGTCCGGGGGTGTCAATCAGATTCAGGATATACTGCTTATTATCCTGCGAATAATTCATCTGTATAGCATGACTCTTAATGGTAATTCCACGCTCCCTTTCCAGATCCATATTATCAAGAACCTGCTCCTTAAGCTCTCTTTCTGATAATGTACCTGTCAACTCCAGCATCCTGTCTGCCAGGGTGCTTTTGCCATGATCAATATGTGCTATGATACAGAAATTACGAATATTATTCATCTGAGGATCCTTCAACTAATATGCGCAAATATAGCAAATAAACGGGATAGAATAAGGGTTATACGATGTTTGGGGAAAATGCAAAAAGGGATGTAATCTATAAGACACATCCCTTTTACTATTCGAGTAATTCGCGTAATTCGAATCAATTCGTGCAATTCGTGAGAACTACATCATTCCGGGCATCCCTCCACCCATTGCAGCAGGGTTCATTGGAGGCTCATCGCTCTCTTCTTCAACCACTATAGCTTCTGTTGTAAGTAACATACCTGCAATTGAGGCTGCATTTTCAAGAGCAATACGGACAACTTTAGCAGGATCAATAACTCCTGATTCATAAAGATTCTCAAACTTGTCTATTAATGCGTTATATCCGAAGTCATCCTTACCTTTTTTCACTTCCTGAACTACAACAGCACCCTCTTTCCCTGAGTTCAACACGATCTGACGAAGTGGTTCTTCAATAGCCCTTTTAATTATCTCAACACCGGTTGTCTGGTCTTCATTATCACCCTTAATCTTTTCAAGATCAGCAATAGCACGAATATAGGCAACACCACCACCGGGAACTGTTCCTTCCTCAATGGCAGCACGTGTGGCACTAAGTGCATCATCAACACGATCCTTCTTTTCCTTCATTTCAACCTCTGAAGCTGCACCTATATAAAGAACTGCAACACCACCTGCGAGCTTGGCAAGACGCTCCTGTAGTTTCTCCTTATCATAATCTGATGTGGTTGTGTCAATCTGCTTTTTGATCTGATTGACTCTTGCAGCTATAGCATCACCGGCACCCGAACCATTAACTATGGTAGTATTCTCTTTATCAACAGTAATTTTTTCTGCCTGACCCAGCATATCAACAGTTGTATGTTCCAGCTTCAACCCTTTCTCTTCGGAAACTACTGTTCCACCGGTAAGAATAGCTAAATCTTCAAGCATCTCTTTCCTTCTGTCACCAAAACCCGGAGCTTTTACAGCACAAACCTTAAGAGAGCCACGCAGACGGTTTACAACCAGTGTTGCAAGAGCTTCACTTTCCACATCCTCTGCAATGATCATCAGAGGTCTTCCATTCTGTGCGGTTGTTTCAAGAATCGGGAGAAGGTCTTTCATTGTTGAGATCTTCTTATCATGAATCAGAATATATGGATTCTCAAGATCAGCCTCCATTTTTTCGGCATCGGTTACAAAATATGGTGATATATAACCACGGTCGAACTGCATACCTTCAACAACCTCAACGGTCGTTTCAGTTCCTTTCGCTTCCTCAACAGTAATTACACCCTCTTTTTTTACCTTACCCATAGCCCTGGCAATAAGTTTGCCTATCTCATCATCATTATTTGCCGAAACGCGTGCGATCTGCTCAATCTTATTAAGATCATCACCAACTACCTTGGCTTGTTTTGCTATACTCTTAACAACAGCTGCAACTGCTTTATCAACACCTCTCTTAAGATCCATGGGATTAGCGCCCGCAGTCACATTCTTAAGGCCTACATCAATAATAGCCTGAGCAAGAATGGTTGCTGTAGTAGTTCCATCACCTGCATCATCGCCTGTCTTCGATGCAACTTCTTTTACCATTTGTGCTCCCATATTCTCGTATGCATCAGAGAGTTCAATCTCCTTAGCAACTGTTACACCATCCTTGGTAATCTGTGGTGCCCCAAATTTCTTTTCAAGAACCACATTACGGCCTTTCGGTCCAAGTGTTACCTTAACGGTATCCGTAAGCTTGTCAACACCCACTTTAAGAAGGGTACGAGCTTCGATGTCAAATTTAATTTCTTTCGCCATATCAGTTTATTTAAATTATTATCTCTTTTTTATACAATATAAAGTACATCTGTCTGTGACATGAGAAGATAGTCAACACCATCAATGTCGAGTTCCTGTCCGCCATATTTACCATAAAGCACAACATCTCCGATCTTTACTTCCATCTCTTCGTCTTTCTTTTTTGCCCCAACGAGTATCACACTTCCCATTTGTGGTTTCTCCTTTGCACTATCGGGAATTATGATGCCACTTGCGGTTGTTTCATCCGCATCATGAGGTTTAACAAGTACTTTTCCTGCTAAAATTTTACCTTTTAAATCTGCCATTTTCTTATTCATTAAGGTTTCTAATTAAGTTTACCGACAACCCCCTTTTTACACAATCTGTGCCAAAATGATTATTGTCAGTCCGGAGGATATAAAATGGACATTATAACAAAAAAATGTCAGTTTAGTGACAAACTGACATTCTGTTTTATAAGGTATATGGATCCTACTCCTGATTGTCTTGCGGGTCTTCTTCCTGCAACGGCATAGCAGTAGGTAGTGTTGGAATTGCACTGGGATCAATTGCGTTTATTATCTGATCCTGTATTCTGGATTCCTGTTCCTGCTGTGAACGAGGGATTGCGGCAGTAGCTGCGACGCTAAGAATAAGAATGGCAACTGCAAGTGTCCATGTCGACTTCTCAAGAAAATCAGCAGTCTTACGTACACCCATTGACTGTCCGGTTGATGTAAAATTGGCAGCCAGACCTCCACCTTTTGAGTTTTGTACCAATACAACAAGTATTTGTAAAAAACAGGCCACTATAATTAACACCGAAACAAAAATATAAATACCCATCTTCCTCTGGTTTATGAAATTAATCTTTCTATCTTCTCAATTTGCGTCGCAAAGTAACTACTTTTTTCCGGGAATTTCAAACTTAATTTTTCATAAACCATTATTGCCTTAGTATAATATTGCTGACTTATATAAATCTTAGCCAGTGTCTCCGTAATAAGCCCGGGTGTTGTATCCTCAATCCCTTCGGTAATATCCTGAACAGGCTCATCAATTTTCTCCCTTTGAGGCTCAATTCTGGGATTTGCCTCAAGAAACCTGTCAACCAACTGATCTATTGTAATTTCCTTAGTTTCTGGTTCAATATCAACCAGATAATCAGAATCTTCATGTGAAGCATCATCAAAATCGAGCAGGTCATCTGCTGATAATCTCAGACCAGCATCTTTTTCAGCAGGTTCATGTCCGGCAGTGATATCATATTCCTCATCCAGAACTAAAATATCATCACTCTTCTCCCTCTCCTTCTTTCTCCCACTCTCCCATTCTCCCACTCTCCCATTCTCCCACTCTTCTCCCTCTTCTTCCCCTCCTCCGATCTCAGCCAGTCTTCCTTCAATTTCTGCCAGCAACTCTTCCCTGCTCCTGCCCGAAACAGTCCCATATGGTGAACCTGTTTCATCTTTTTGTATTTCTGCATCCTCCAAATTATCAGGGACCATTACTCCGTGATCACTAATTTTTGAACTATATCCGGTATCCGTAAGAATAAAATACAAAGCTTCCCTGTCTGCTATGTAAACAGCATTCTTTTTTAAAGTCTCTTCAAAGGCCATACTATCGTTAGTATAAAGAGTCTTAAGCAACAATGTGTAAGCTGTCTGAAAATAAGGATAATTTGAAACGATATTAGTAAGATCGGTAATATCATTAACAGATGACTTACCAATACCCTTAACCATATCTAAAAATTCTCCCCTCTTCATTTTTACCAGTTAACAAATGCCCTGTTGAATATATCTTCGATTAACTGCTCAACTATCTTTTCCGAAAGGTCCTGCTCCACAGCACTAAGTTCAAGTGCACTATCATAATCTTCGTACCTGGTAAATGTCTGCTCATAGCTGAAATCAGGTTCTACAGAATTGATGAATTTCACCTTTACTGAGATTGTAAACCTGTTCATTGCGGCAGTAGCATTGCCTGAAACAGTAAGAGGCCTGGTTTGATAATCTGATACCTCTCCCTCAAATGTAACATCAGCTATATCATTTATGAATTCCAGGTTTGTTTGTGCGCGACATTTATCCATCAACTCATCGGTTATATACTGGCTCAAACCAGGCTGCACAAGGTTTGCCCTGTTCTGAAAATATTGGATACTGATGGTTTTAACCTCAGGGGAGATACTTGCCCCTGAAAATGAGTAAGAAATCTTACAACCCTGTAATAACAGAATAAAGAGAAGAAAGACCGGGAGGCAGACCTGACTGGATAAAAAAGTATTTACCTTATTATTTCTGATCAATCCCATATTCCTTAATTTTTCTATATAGGGTACGTTCCGAAATACCCAGCTCTTCAGCAGCCATTTTTCTTTTTCCGGAATATTTGTCAAGTGCCTTCCTAATCAGTTCGATCTCCTTATCAACAAGCGACAAAGACTCTTCCACAATCTCCTCGGTATCCTGAATATCATTTTCGGCTGATGGTGTATGCACATTTACTGTTGGCTTTGGTGAAAGGGGAGAACCGGTTTCCTCATCATCATACAACCGGCGTATAACACTTGAATGAGTTTCAGTTACACCTTGTGCGTCAGGATCCTCCCGAAGCAGATCAAATACGAGTTTCTTGAGATCGTTCATATCCTTTTTCATATCAAAAAGAACCTTGTATAAGATCTCTCTCTCAGATGAGAACGCAGCTTCCTCCTGTTTTTTCAATAAAACCGGTAATTTAGTAGCAGCATAATCAGGAAGAAACTTTCTAAGGGTTTCAGCATTTATCTCCCTGGAATCCGAAATTATTGATATCTGTTCAGTAATATTTTTTAGCTGTCTTACATTGCCTGGCCAGGGGAAGCCCAATAAAACTTCCTTTGCGTCTTCTGTCAGTTTTATTGCCGGCATTCTGTATCTCTCAGCAAAATCTACGGCAAACTTTCTGAATAGAAGCATAATATCATCACCTCTTACCCTGAGCGGGGGAATATTTACCGGTACTGTATTTAGCCTGTAAAAAAGATCTTCCCTGAATTTACCCTCCCTGATAGAGTGCTCAATATCCACATTTGTTGCTGCAATAACCCTTACATCGGTCTTCTGCATTTTTGATGAGCCAACCCTTATAAATTCACCTGTTTCCAACACTCTGAGAAGTCTTACCTGTGTAGCCAGAGGCAACTCTGACACTTCATCAAGAAAAATTGTTCCACCGTTAGCTACTTCAAAATAACCTTTTCTGCTATCTGTTGCCCCGGTAAAAGATCCCTTCTCGTGTCCAAACAGTTCTGAGTCGATAGTCCCTTCCGGAATAGCGCCACAATTAACTGCGATGTAAGAACCATGTTTTCTTGCGCTATGACTGTGAACAATTTTAGGAAATATCTCTTTACCTGTACCACTCTCCCCTGAAATCAATACAGAAAGGTCTGTAGGCGCTACCTGAATGGCAATATCTATTGCACGATTCAGCTCAAAATAGTTACCTATTATACTAAACCTTTGTTTTATACTTTGTAAATCTCTCATAAAACTTAATACTTCATGCGAAATTAATCATTTTTCGAGATTTAGCCTGAATAATTCACAAATTGTTCCCTGCCTCGCCGGCAAGCAGGTATTACGAAAAACTTATGAATTAATCAGGTAATAAAAAATCAAAATTCGTAAATTAGCAGTTATAAAAAAGTTATATAAATGTTAATTACCGGAATTATCCCGGCCAGGTACGACTCCAGCAGGTTTCCCGGGAAACCACTGGCACCAATTGGCGGGAAAACTGTAATCAGGAGGGTTTATGAACAGGCCTCCAAAGCTCTCGGAGCAGTATACGTTGCTACAGATGACGAAAGGATAGCAGATGAAGTAAATAAATTCGGAGGAAACTGGTTAATGACCTCCCAATTTCATAAAAGCGGCACCGACAGATGTGGAGAGGCTTTGACTCTATTAAACAGTTCATCTGATATTTTTCCCGATGTGATAATAAATATTCAGGGAGATGAACCTTTTATTAAACCGGAACAGATAAACCAACTGGCTGATTGCTTTAAAGACCCGGAAGTAAAAATTGCAACACTAATAAAAAAAATCGATGATGAATCTGATATAAATGATCCCAATAAGCCCAAAGTGGTGATCTCTGAAAATAATAACGCTCTCTATTTTAGCCGGGCTCCCATTCCATATATCAGAGATGGCAAACTGACAGATAATCAGAATCTTAATAAGTTTTTCAGACATATTGGACTATATGGCTATCGCGCAGATACTCTTCTGAATATTGTAAAGCTTACGCCAACATGGCTTGAGGAAGCAGAGATGCTTGAGCAGAACAGGTGGCTGCAAAATGAGTTTAAGATCAGGGTCGCCCTTACAGAATGGGAAAGCATCGGGATCGACACTCCGGAGGATCTCGAGAATGCTAAATTAATGTTAAATAGGTTATAATACCGGGCTTTTGTATCTTTTTGCACGATATTTGCGTATAGTCATTAAAAACATCTGACTTTTTATGAGAATATTTTTCCTCACTGTATTAATCGTCGTATTGCCCCTGAATATACTATCGGGGCAGAAGGTTGATAATAAAACCACCTCAGATGTTAACCCCATTACGCTGACTGATGAAGTGCAGGATCCGAAAATCAGGATATTCCCTGTACCTGTCCTTAATAATAGGTTTACAATTACCAGTGATATTCCGTTTACCTTTGTACGAATGACCAATATTATCGGTCAGGAAATAACCAGGGAAAAACACAATTATCCCATTAAAAGAGATGTGATTGAGTTTTCAAATGCCGAAAGGGGAATCTATCTCGTAACAATTGTGCTTGAAGACAACAGAAAAATCGTCAGAAAGATACTGGTTGACACAAGCAGGTAATTAGTGTAAAGATCTACTCAACCAAAGATCTGAAATAATCTCTCTCCTTTTTCAAATCTATTGATCTGTTCCCTGCACAGAGTCTGTCTATTCTTGCGAGCATTGATTCACTGAATTTTTTTAGCTCCGCAGGGTTATCCCCCATTAGCCTGTGTCCGGTTGCCCTTACAACTGCAAAGATCTCTTTATAAAGTTTTTTAGTTTCTTCAGTAAAATAACTGTCAGAAAAATAATCCCATATATACTCAACCGCTTTTGTTGAAGGATGGAGCATGTCATCCTTATAATACCTGTAATCACGGAGATCATCAATCAGCAGTTCATAAGAGGGAAAATATGAGAGACCATCTATCGTCGATATAAGTTTCTCTATTGCAACGAAAAGTATTGATTTACTTACCTGGTTACCATGAGCTCCATCTTTCCAATGCCTGACAGGGCTAACCGTAAAGACAATACTTAATTCACTGTTAAACGTCTTAATCTTTTTTATGAGGTCTTCCCATATTTCGCAGATACTTTCTACAGTAAGTATTTCCCTGGAAAACTTCTTTTCGGGTATCTTATGACAATTGGAAACCACCTTGCCACTCTTTTCGAACCGGTAAACACGGGCTGTTCCAAAAGTTATGAACAGGAACCGGGCTTTTCTCAATTTTTCAGCTGCAACAGAGAGATTATCGTTTATCATTCTAACTGACCTGGCAGGATCAGCCGACGAAAATGATGTGTCGTGATGAAAACTAATAAATCTATCATTAAACCTATACAAATCATCCTCGCTGAATTTCTCTTTTTTAATAATTCTTGTTAACGAATCAGCAACCGACACAGGATTATACAGAACACCAAACGGATTGAATAAAACATCCATTTTGCCCCTGGTGAAAAATGCACCTATCTCCTCAGCAAAACATGACCCCGTCATGAAAACCGGTGTTTCATAACTTATCTTATGATCAAATTGCCCGGGCTTTATGATAGTCCTGAATTCCAATATCTTACAGTTTGCTTAACCATTCATTAATAAACTCAAATAATTCGCCGTTAAAAGACTCATTATGTAATTCATGATAACCGTTATCCCATATCTTCAGAGTTACATTTGGCTTACCATCGGCGAATAATTTACTTCCCCCGGGCGAAGTTATCTTGTCGTCCTCTCCATGTAGCAGTAATACCGGCAGTTCAATTTTATTTCTGTACCCGATTATCCGTTCAGCAGCATCAATAGCTTCAACACCCAGCCTGACAGATATCCTGTCGTGAACCAACGGGTCATTTTTATATCGCATATTTACGTCGCTCACTCTCGAAAGATGTTTAAATACTAGTCCGCTGGGCTGAAGTAAACCGGGGAAGATATGATTTACCAACCTTGCAACAGCTACCTTTGCCTTAGACGGCTCTTCAGTAAGCTTTATCCAGGGGGAAGTAATAACAGCAAAATCAAAGTTTGAAGTGTTGTCAAGAAGATAATTCAAAACAATATTCCCACCCAGGCTGTGTCCATACAATCCGGTCGGGATATCTCCGAATTCATTCTTTACAAACCCGGCAAGCGAATCAATAATCTCATTATAAACGTGATAACTTATAATATGCCCTCTCCTTCCCGGAGAGAGACCGTGGCCGGGCAGATCTACCCCGGCAAAAACAATTCCCTCCTGTGCAAATTGTTCTGCCCAATGGTTATATCTCCCAATGTGTTCACCAATACCATGCACCATCAATATTACTTTCTTTGAGTTTTTAGCCGGTGCATATACCTGGCCTTTAAGGATCATATCCTTGTTTACATTTAATTGTATATCCATCTATCAACTGTTTTTTATCGACTAAATGTAATAAAAGCGGATGTAATTAAAAAACTCTTACCATCTGTAAGCCAGACATGATAAATAACAAAAAAATATGTTCATCTGACTATTCTATTTATATAGTATTTATAACTACTATTATGATTATACAGCTACCTCTTTATATATCTGTCTTTTATCGCTAATTATTATTTTGAAAGATCATAGAATAATATGATTTTAAGATATTAAGACTTGTATATCCTTTTATATGAATTTATCTTTGATCTGTCAAACCCAAAAAGTATAAGACGATGACAGCAATAGATTTCAATAACAATCTGGTAAGTCTGGAAGACAATATGATGAAGTTTGCTTTAAGTCTTACGACTGACTATACCAGGGCCCAGGATCTCGTACAGGATACTTATATAAAAGCAATAACATACAAGGAGAAGTTTGTCGATTACACAAATCTGAAAGCCTGGGTTTTTACCATCATGAAAAACACTTTCATAAATAATTACAGGCGTTCGGTTAAACAGAATACCATTATTGACGGATCAAAGGATCTGTATTACCTGAACCTCCCTCAGGACTCAGGGTTTATTTCTCCTGAATCAAATTACTCGGCAAATGAGATTGAGAAGGCAATAGATTCTCTTGAGGATGGATTCAAAATTCCTTTCAGAATGCATCTGCAGGGATTTAAGTATAAAGAGGTAGCTGACAAGCTTGATCTTAAAATAGGTACCGTAAAAAGCCGCATATTCTTTACAAGAAAAAAGTTAATGGAGATTCTCACAGATTACCGCTAATATAATAATCCGTTCCAATAATTCCGGCGAAGGCTTCTCAAAATGACATTAGTGTCGAGTCAACTTAATATGGACGTATTAGGAATAGTTTGCGACATAGTACGTTTGACATGACACCAGGTTAACGACGTCTGTTTTTTCTTAATCTGATTAAGAATCCTGTTCCTACAAATAAAATAAACACAATTGTCACTATCCGGGCCCATAAGTTTTTTATTGTCGATTCAGCCCACATCACATAATCGGCCGACAGGAAAACATTCCCGTTTACGGCCCACGCGATATTGCCATCATCGTCTATATACCCGTTAGTAGCAACAAGCTCTCCCGGCATATTGGTCTGCACAACGTAATCATCAGTACTGAATGCAACATCAAATTCTTCTTCCAGAATAGCAAAGGTTGTATCCAGCACAACCTGATTTCGCTTATAGAAACCCTCTCCAAAAACCGAATCAAGCGCTTCATCCTCATCCATATCATTTAGAAGGGCCACAAGCTCCTTCTCCCTGCTAAAAAGAAACTCCTCTTCAAGTTCCGGGCTCATTTTCATAGTGTCATATTTTACAATTCCCAGAATTGCTGCCCTTACAAGGCTGCTTAAAAGCCAAATATCTTCCTTAGAATCAATAGAATCAACAATGGTTATATATTTCAGGCTGTCACTTCCGGCAAGTTTCTTATCAATAAGTTCCTGGGGCATATAGAAGATATCCAGCTCCTCCTCACTGAAAAAATCCTCAGGGAGATATCCATCAATAGCCTTTAAGATAGTCTCAGAAAAGTAGTAGCTTGTACTGAACCATCTGAATTTCTTCCTGAATTCAGAAAAACGATTCATCCTCCCATTAGCACCTTCATAATTATCATAATCTCTGTTTATCTCCTCTACAGAGCTAAAAGTCTTCTCCGCGGTAAGTGTCCATATTGAATCTCCCTTTTCAGAAACAGTCAGATCTTTTTCTATGGCCCATGTGCTATCAACAGGCACCTGGCAATCCGACAGATCAAATTCATCCGCATGGTATGTCATAATAATCTTTCTGGAAACCGATCCGTCTGTATAAACCTGGTTAATAACAATAAGATCTGGACCTCCACAAGAACTCAGCATCAAAAAGAAAATGCTGACCGTAAATATTTTAAACTTTTTCATCATGTAAAAATTTAATTTTCATTATTCTTTATAATCTTACAGGCTTGTTTTGCCCTTGTTAAGACTTAACCTGACCCGCTTTTGCAGATCTTCATAATTTCGTTGCAGCTCAGTATATGAGTTTATTAAATCCCTGAGATCTCTATCTGCCACTACGATACTGTCATTTAGTAAACTTCCCTGACCATTATTATATAAAAGTGAATTAATGGTAACTTTATGCTGTTGGTACTCGATAATACTCTGAGTACTCCCTCCCACAATCCTGCCCTCCAGGCTGTTAATACGATTAATAATATTAACCTGCTGGAAAAGGAACAGAAAAACGATAAACAGGGATATCACAGCAAGGCCTCTTCGCACCAATAGTAAGTCTGTCCAGCCAAAAAGAATCCTGATTACATAATCGAATATATTAACCGACCTTCTATCATCTGTCAATTTAATAATATTGCTTACCATATCGGCTTTATTCTGCAGAGTGGGAATAAACCGCTTCAGTTTCTCTTTAACCTCATTATACTTCATGTCATCCATTATACTCCATTTTTTTTAGATACTCACCTATCTTTTTACGTGCATGTCGCAGATTACTTTTTACTGATGTTTTGTGAAGACCGGTAAGCGCTGAAATCTCATCATGGCTCATCTCTTCAATCTCAGCAAGTGCAAAAACAAGTTTCTGCTTTGGGCTCAGGTTGCAGGTTAAGCGTAAGATCAGGTTCCTGAACTCTTCTGCATTAATATTATTATCTGCACCAATATCACTCTCCAATTTCCTGGCATCCAGGTCATCATTTATTGGCTTTTGCCTGTTGTTTCGCTTTTGCCATCTTAAATAATCATAGCATCTGTTTATTGCTATTCTTTTTACCCAGGGCATAATACAGTTCTCCGACTTAATGTCTCCTCTTTTTTCCCAGACCCTGATAAAAGTCTCCTGAACAATATCCCGGGCCTCATCTTCAATAGGGACTATCTTAAAAACAATCCTGTAAACAGATTCTATATTTTTCTCCATTAACAAGCGAAAAACATCCCTGTCGCCTCTCTTAATTCCTTCTATTATTACCTTCTGATCCAAAATAGTTAACTTGATCTCTAATTAGAATACGTTAATATCCCAACAAGGTAAAAAAAAAGTGTCATATTTTTTGTATTTTTGTTGCTCATCCTACGTTCATGACCGAGACCATCACTCTTAAAACTAACAGTAAACAAGGGCTTTATGATATCACAGTATTGGTATCAGATATTTTATCCAAATCGAACATTTCATCCGGAATAGTTACGGTTTTTGCAAGAGGTGCAACTGCCGCAATAATGATTCAGGAAAACTGGGACGATTCTGTTCAGAATGATGTAATTACTCTTCTTAACAAACTTATTCCTTCCGGAGTATGGGAACATGACCGGCAGGATAATAACGGAGACAGCCACCTGAAAGCCGGGATTATAGGGCCCTCTGAAACGATACCGATATTAAATGGAAAGATGGCCCTGTCGACATGGCAGAACATCTTTTTTTGCGAATTTGACGGTCCAAGGCAGAAACGGGAAATTGCTGTAACATTAATAGGAGAATAAATAATTATAAACAATTTTAACTTTTTAATCTAAACCTGGTTGATTAGATCAGGAAGGAATATATTTTATTGAAATAAATCTAAATACTTATAAAATGGAAAATGTAACAAATTTTGATTTCGAAGGACTGTTCCAGAAGGTAGCTGAAATGGCTGCTACATACGGTATACAACTTCTGCTGGCGATACTTGTACTGATTGTCGGACTAATGGTTATTAAATCGATAACAAAGGGTGCGGTAAAGATGATGACCCGTTCAAAGATGAGTGAATCACTGATCCCATTTCTAAAGAGCCTGATCTCTATCTCACTAAAATTATTACTGATTATCAGTGTCCTCGATATGGTTGGCATAGAGATGATCTCATTTGTAGCTGTACTTGGTGCTATCGGTCTGGCGGTGGGGTTAGCACTTCAGGGGACACTTCAGAATTTCGCGGGAGGTGTTATCATTCTAATATTTAAACCCTACAAGGTTGGCGATTACATCGAAACACAGGGGTATGCCGGTTCTGTAAAGGAGATCCAGATATTTACCACGACTCTGAATACTCCTGATAATAAAATCATTATTATTCCGAATTCACCTATTGCAACAGGGTCGTTGATCAACTATTCTGCCCAGCCAACAAGGAGAGTCGACTTTACATTTGGAATCGGTTATAGTGATGACATTGATGAAGCCCGGAAAATAATACTGCAAATTGTTGAATCTCACGATAAGACATTTTCTGAGCCGGCACCATTTGTCAGGGTTGTTGAACTGGCCGACAGTTCAGTAAATTTCGCTGCCCGGGTATGGGCTAAATCATCTGACTACTGGGATATTTATTTTGATATAACAGAACAGGTAAAAAAGGAGTTTGATAAGAGAGGAATATCAATTCCTTTCCCACAGCAGGATGTTCATGTTTACAATCATAAATAAGACTAAAAATCATTAATAAATAAAACATCAGGAAATGAAAAAGATAATTCTTATTCAAATAATAGTATTAAGTACTATAATTACATCGGCACAGGACACAACAGTAGTGGAAGGCCCCTGGAAATCCAATGGGATGGTCAGCCTTAACTTATCACAGATCAGCCTCATAAACTGGGCGCAGGGTGGTGAAAGTTCATATGCCGTTAATGCACTATCTGCGTTTAACATCAATTATTTACAGGACAATACCTCATGGGACAATTCATTGGATTTCGGTTATGGGATTCAGAAAATCGGCGAAAAAGATCCCGGAAAAACTGATGATCATCTCGCACTTATGTCAAAATACGGACATAAAACATCCAATGACTGGTATATTAGCGGATTACTTAATTTTAAGACTCAGTTTACAAAAGGATATAAAGTAGCAGAGGGAGACGATATCCTGATTTCAGATTTTCTCTCTCCCGGCTCCATCCTGCTCGCAATTGGTATGGAATATAAGCCTGACGACTCATTCTATATTAATATCGCTCCTTTAAGCGGTAAGATCACTATGGTATTGAACGACAGTCTCTCAAGTGCAGGAAGCTTTGGTGTAGAAGCGGGAAAAAATGTGAGGTCAGAGTTCGGGGGTTCGGTAATAATAGGCATCAACAAAGAGATTATGAAGAACGTAACCCTCAGTTCTACACTGGACTTCTTTTCTAACTATATTGAAAATCCACAGAATATAGATATTAGCTGGAGGGTATTGGTTAACATGAAGGTTAATGAATTTCTATCTGCTAATATAAGTACCCATCTTTTATATGACGACGATACAGCATATATTGATGATGATGGGACTCCCAGGGGTCCAAAGGTACAGTTTAAAGAGATTCTGGGAGTGGGGCTGTCTTACAAATTTTAGAAATAATGAGAGATTCCCGATCAGGCCGGGAATGACAATCTCAGGTTTCGCATAAAACCGGCATAGCCTGTACGTTGAACCGGGGAGTCATGGAAGATCTTTATAAATTGATCTTCTGTGACTGTTTGCCATTGCGCCCTGGTAAAATCCCTT
>JAUVKT010000046.1 GCA_030596125.1 Bacteroidales bacterium
GCAAATATTGGTCTTTTGAATATTCTGTTTTCAAAAAAGGTAACCATTTTGTACCTGAACCTCTCATGTTTGAATTTGCGGCGGTTTGTGCTGAAGACTTTCAGTTCCTCTCCCCAGTTGAATTTTTCAATTCTTCCTTTCATCACTTCCGGATGTGTCCCTTTGAATACTTCAAGTTTGCTGAGATCACCATAATCAAAATCAAAATATTTTTTTTTCTCCTTTTCCTCAGCCTTCCTGACGCCATGGTGTATGATTGTGAAAGCCTTTGATTTTGCTCTCATAGTTTGCGGTGGCTTGACCCATCCGTAATGATAAATTTCTGCATCAAGCTTAGCGACCTTTAGCTTAAATGTGTTTTTCTGTTGCCTGTAAAATATACCGTCAAAGTTGGGTATCTTTCTGAATGACTGAGCCGATTCCCAGCTATGTATGTCAGGATCATTTCTGACAATCCTGATCTCCTTTTTATACCAGTTATGTGAATTATGATGATGGTTATAATCACCCCAGAAATGTAAATAATTAAAAACAAATCCCTCAACCTCTTTATTATCAAGCAGTTCTTCACACTTTCGCCTGATCAGATCATGATCTTTTTCGTGAACTATTTCATCTGCCTGAACATAAAAAAGCCAGTCTCCGGTACATTGTGTTTTGGCAATATCTGTTTGGTGAGCATGCTCCATCCCCCGCGGATATTTTTCAATATCCCATACAGTGTCGATAATCCTGATTTTATCACTGTTAATACTCTCAATGAGTTTACGTGTTGGATCATCCTTGTCACAATCACCAATGGCAATAATAAATTCATCAACAAGTGGTAATATAGATAATACCGCTTCTTTTACCGGATAGCCCAGCTTATCGGCATTTTTAGCCATTGAGAATCCACTAATTTTCATATTCCGGCATATTTCTTGCACAAATTTATATTAAATAATCCAAGTACCCTATCTTTGCCAAATATTTTCTTGTATGATCAAGGTCAGTGCAGTAATAATTACTTTTAATGAGGAGAGGAATATCGGCAGATGCATAAAGTCATTAGCCGGTATAGTTGATGAGGTTATTGTCATTGATTCATTCTCTACGGATGGAACAGAAAATATTTGCAGCAGTTTTCCTGTAACTTTCATAAAGCATAAGTTTGAAGGGTATATTGAACAAAAAAACTGGGCAACCGACCAGGCAACAAACAGGCATATCCTTTCACTTGATGCTGATGAGGCTTTGTCTGAGGAGCTTGGAAAGTCAGTTTTAGAAGTTAAAAATAATTGGGTCTGCGATGGATATACATTTAACAGACTTACATCATTCTGTGGTAAATGGATGAGACATACCTGGTACCCGGATAAAAAGCTACGACTTTTTGACAGAACAAAAGGCAGATGGGGAGGTCTTAATCCTCATGATCAGTTCAGGATGGAGGGGGAGACTAAGACAGGTCATTTACAGGGCGATCTGTTACACTATTCATACGATACGTTAAATGATCTCATTACCCAGAAGGAAAAATTCTCGCTATTATCGGCCAAAGCTATGTTCGAATCTGGTCGCAAAAACAGGAATCTTTCAATCTTGTATAAGCCTTTTTGGAGATTCTTCCGGAACTATATTTTAAGACTTGGATTTCTTGATGGAGGATATGGTTTTGTTGTTAGTAAACATTCAGCACAACAGGTATTTCTTAAAAGTAAACTGCATAAGTTTTTGGCAAAAGAGAAGATAATCCCCAATAACAAGAATATCTGTTTTATCAACACACACAGGCTTTGGGGAGGTGGTGAGAAGTGGACGCTGGATGTAGCAACCGGATTTAAGGAAAAAGGTTATAAGGTATTTATTATTACCCGGCAGGGGAATAAACTGGAAAGTAAAGCATTACGGGCAGGGATAACGGTTTTTGGTCTTAAGATAGCTAAGCTTGGCTTTCTGTACTTTCTATACTCAGCCAGAGTAAAGAGAATATTAAAGGCAAACAGGATAAATACTCTTTTTATTAACCTTAGTCTTGATCTGAAAATTGCAGGCAAAGCTGCAAGATCGGCTGGACTGGAAAATATCATTTACAGGAGGGCAATCCCAAAACCTATCAGGGGAACAATGAAAAACCGAAGCCTCCTTAAATTAGTGCCTACACTTATTCTCGCAAATTCAGAGGAGACAAAAAGGGGAGTATTAATGCATTTCCACAATTCCTTAAATCCCAATGACATAAAAGTGATCTATAATGGAATAAGGATAAATAAGAAAAAGCAGGAACCATCCCGAACGGGCAGGTTTATTATAGGTAATGCAGGCAGGCTGGCTCCGGAGAAGGGTCATATTCACCTTTTAAAACTGGCTGAAATATTAAAGAATAATGGGCTGGACTTTGAGATACGGATTGCAGGAGAGGGACAACTGAATCAATCGTTGGCCGACAAAATTGAAAAAGCAGGTATTAAGGAACAGGTCAAAATGCTGGGTTTTGTTTCTGATATGGATTCTTTTTATAAAGAACTGGACCTGTATATTTTATCATCGGAGTGGGAAGGATTCGGGTTTACACTTATTGAAGCAATGAGCTATTATAAACCGGTAATTTCATTTGATACAGGTAGTGCGAGGGAACTAATTGAGGATAAGAAAAACGGTTTTATCATACCGAAATTCGACCTGGACCTTATGTCTTCCAGAGTCTCTGAACTGGTTAACAACAGACAGGTGGCAGCCAGGATGGGGTTAGCCGGTCATATGCTAGTCGGGCAAAAGTTTACATTTAATAAAATAATGGATCAACTTGAGAATATTATCAGGTAACAGACCTGTATAATTCCATGTAGTCGTTTGCTATTTTCTCATTGCTAAACCTTTCTGAATATTTATAACCCAGTTTAACAGTTTTATTGTACAGGTCACTATCAGATAGAATCCGTGCAGTTGCTTCAGCAATTTCATTCGGGTTATGCGGATCAATATAGAAAGATCCCGGTCCACCGGCTTCAGAAAAACAGGCTCCCTTGCTTGTAATTACCGGTGTTCCTGAAACAAGGGCTTCAAGGACAGGAATACCGAACCCTTCAAACAGAGAGGGATAAATAAAACATGACGCCATCTGGTAAAACGCAGGCAACTCTGAACCAGACACTCCTTCAGGAAAGATTATGGGTAGTTCTTCACGGTGAATGAAATCGTTAACTTTTTTGAAATATGATGTTTTCCTTCCGATAGCTACCAGGGGTATTTTCTCTTTCAATAATGAGATGGCCTTAACAAGGTTTAAAAGATTTTTACGCTCCTCTATTGTGCCTATGTAGAGCAGGAATTTGTCGGGTAAACCGTATTTTGTTCTTATGGCTTTCTTTTCGTCCGGTGAAAAGGCTTTACTGAATTCCGGATTACAGCCCTGGTAAATCACCCTGATCTTATCGGGACTAACACCAAGAAAGTTGATAAGATCTGTTTTAGTTTGTTCACTAATGGCAACGACAACATCTGCAACTTCGCAGGCATACTTTGTTTTACGAAGATAAAATTGACGATCGATCACTCTATATAGCCCGGGGAACCTGACGTAGATCAGATCATGGACAGTTACTACACTTTTCATCCCTGATCTGCGAATTGATAATGGTAATTCACTGCTAAGTCCATGAAATATGGAAATATTATCCTTACTTGACATCCCGGTTATACCCCTGGTTCTCCACACTCTTTTAAAGACTCTGCCAAAAAGGTTCGTGGGTGATCTTAAAACAAACTTACTTTCAGCACCCCCGAAAATGTGATTTTTAATTGCAGGAGAGTAAAGAAAATAATCATTTGAGGGATAATACTCTGCAAGCGCATTGAGCAGATTCCTGCTATAATTACCCAATCCGCTTTTGTTGTAGAGAGCCCTTTTTGCATCAAAACCAATCCTCATAACTTAAAAAGCTACATTATGTTCCCTTAGTGCATTATTAAGGGAGGTTTTTAAGTCAGTCGATTCTTTGCGTTTTCCTATTATCAGAGCACACGGTACCTGGTAATCCCCTGCCGGGAATTTTTTTGTGTATGAGCCAGGGATAACAACAGAACGTGCAGGGATAAGCCCATTATACGTAATTGTTTCTTCTCCTGAAACATCCAGTACCTTTGTCGATTTTGTGATAACTACATTTGCTCCCAGAACAGCTTCTTTCTCAATGTGAACGCCTTCAACGATAATGGAGCGCGAGCCAATAAAGCAGTTATCTTCAATAATTACCGGTGCGGCCTGTACTGGCTCCAGTACACCTCCGATGCCAACACCTCCGCTAAGATGAACGTTACGTCCAATTTGTGCGCAAGATCCTACCGTTGCCCAGGTGTCAACCATTGTGCCTTCATCAACATAAGCCCCGATATTTATATATGATGGCATCATAATAACTCCCTGTGAGATATATGATCCATACCTGGCTATCGCATGTGGAACAACCCTTATTCCCAACTTTTTGTAATTTTTCTTAAGAGCTATTTTATCGTGAAATTCGAATGGACCAACTTCAATGGTTTCCATTTCCTGAATAGGGAAATAGAGAATTACTGCCTTTTTAACCCATTCGTTAACAGTCCACCCGGCTTTGCCGGGGAATGCAACTCTCACCTCTCCCTTATCAAGCATCTCTATGACATCCCTGATCGCTTGCCGTATGGGATTCTCATTTAACAGGGATCTGTTTTCCCAGGCCTTTTCGATAATTGGTCTTAAAGTATCATTCATCATGCTCGGTTCGTAAAACATTCATTATTGAGGGTAAAAGTAATGAATGTTAATAATGATTAAAAAAGATATAATACTATTATTAAATATTTGATATATCATTGATTCTAATAACTTTGATAATTGAAGCTCCTCGCCGTGCTCCGTCGCTATCTGCGTGTCGCCGTCGCTTTAGCGGAGGCACAAGCTTTGGCGCAAGCTACAAGCAGCGGGGAATGCGCTTACGGGATTTAATAAACCGGGTTTCTGTCAACAGATAATATATGATTCATTAATACTATTACTTATGCTAAAAAAAATATTCTCATTGTTTTTGCTTTTTACATTTGGCTTAACAGTTAATTCTCAGAATGGTTTAAAGTATCAGAAGCCTCCAAAAGAGATTGTTGAGATAATGAATGTCAAACCAACACCTTCGGTATCTATCAGTCCGGATAAAAGGTTTGTTGCCTTTATGGAGCGTACAGGCATGCCTTCGATAGCAGATTTCTCAGGAGAAGAGCTGAGGATTGCTGGCCTCAGGATCGATCCGGCAGTGAACGGGCAAGGCAGGCAGAACTATTCAGTCGGATTAACTATTATGGATATTAATGGCAATAATCCGGTTAAGATAGAAGGGCTTCCTGCAGATCTGAAAATGAGATCATTCTCATGGTCGAATGATGGAAAAATGTTTGCTTTTCTGAATACCATTGAAAATAGTGTCGAACTATGGCTTGGTAATGTGGAGTCGATGAGTGTAAAAAAGATCGATGGTGGAATAAATGCAATTCTGGGTGGTCGCAGATCTGGCGGGTTTAAATGGATGGTTGATAATAAGAGTATTGTTTATCAGACTGTTGTTCCTGACAGAGAGGCGCGTCCTGTTGTATCACAGATACCTGAAGGACCGGTTGTACAGGAAAATATGGGAAGAAAAGGTGCTACACCTACCTTCCAGGATCTTCTGAAAAACCCTTCTGATGAAGAGGTGTTTGAATATTTTGCAACTTCTGTTATTAAAATTTGGAATGGGTCTGTTTCTGAACAGGTAGGTGATGCCGGTATTTATTCCAGTGTAAATTGCTCACCTGATGCCAATTATATTCTGGTTGAAGAGATTGTTAAACCATTTTCATATGTTGTTCCCTTATACTATTTTCCAAGTGTTGTCTCAATATGGGACAGAGAAGGTAAGGTTGTTCGTATCATAGCTGAACTCCCTCTTAAGGAGAACCTGCCCAGGGGATTTGATATGACCTTTCCTGAACAACGATCATTTAGCTGGAGGAGTGATAAGCCTGCTACTTTATACTGGGTTAAGCCACTTGATGGTGGTGACATTAAAAAAGAGATGGAATATCATGACCATGTTTATACGCTGGAGGCTCCTTTCAAAGGGGAACCGGTTGAATATGTTGCCACAAAGATGAGATTTGGCGGTATTACATGGGGAAGTGACGATTTTGCAATTCTTTCAGAATCATCAAGAAAAGAGAGGATTAGAATACAGTATTCATTCAATCCGGAGAATCCTTCAGGAACATTGAAGCAGATCTTCAAAATTAGTACTGATGACAGGTACAATAATCCCGGTCGGTTTATGACTGAGGTGAATGAATATGGCAGAAGGATCCTGCTTTTCGGTAATAAAGGTCGGTCACTTTATCTGACCGGACGAGGTTCGTCACCCGAAGGAGATCGTCCGTTTATTGATGAGTACGCTATTAAGGATGGATCTGTAAAACGATTGTGGCGATCTGAAGCTCCCTGTTATGAGTCTGTTATAGATTTTGTTGATAAAGCAAAAATGACTGTGCTAACAAGCAGGGAATCAGTTGAAGTTCCATCAAACTATTTTATCAGGGATCTGAAAAAAGGATCTTTGAAAGCAATTACAAGCTTTGAGAATCCATACCCGATGTTAAAAGGAGTAACCAGGGAACTTATTAAGTATAAGAGGAACGATGGCATTGATCTTACTTTTGATCTCTATCTCCCTGCAGGATACGATAAGGGAAAAGACGGTCCCCTTCCTGCAATCCTCTGGGCTTATCCCCGTGAATTCAAGAGTGCTGTTGCAGCAGGTCAGGTAGCCGGCTCACCCTATAGATTTGCAAGGGTAAGTGCATCATCGGTTTTGCTAATGGTTACACAGGGTTATGCTATTTTTAATAATGTTACCTTCCCGATAGTTGGTGAGGATGAAACAGAGCCCAATGATACTTTCAGGGAGCAGCTTGTTGCCAATGCTGAAGCAGCGATCAACAAAGGTGTTGAACTTGGCGTTGTTGATCCTGACAGAGTAGGTGTTGGCGGCCATTCATATGGTGCCTTTATGACTGCCAACCTGCTTGCTCATTCAAGTCTGTTTGCAGCTGGTGTAGCCAGAAGCGGTGCTTATAACAGGACATTAACCCCGTTTGGTTTCCAGAACGAGCGCAGAACATATTGGGAAGCTCCTGACCTCTATAATTACATGGCTCCTTTTATGCACGCCGATAAAGTTAAAAATCCGATACTGCTGATTCATGGCCAGGCCGATAATAACAGTGGTACCTTCCCTATACAGAGCAAAAGGTTCTTTGGTGCACTTAAAGGTCATGGTGCTACTGTTCGTCTCTGCTTCCTGCCATTTGAGAGTCATGGATACGCAGCTGCAGAGTCACTTATGCATATGCAATGGGAAGTGTTGACATGGTTCGATAAATATGTAAAGAACAATAAACAATAAGCAGTACTATACTTTAAATAAAACATTATGTTATGCAACCGGAGGGAAAAATAACCTGCTCCGGTAGTTTTGATTAATAACAGACAGATATACATTAAAATTTTAGTATTATATTTGGCCTTTGCAATTGAAAAATGGTATATTTTTGCAAAATCAATTTATAACCAGAGCCTATTGATTAAAGACCAAATCAAATTGTATAACATAAAAACCTATTATTTATGATTAGTAAGTTATTTTGGATTGTGCCGGTCTCTTCGGTGACCGCTTTACTGTTTGCCTGGATATTCTTCAAATCACTTATGAAGAAATCTGAAGGTACAGACAGGATGAAGGAGATTGCCCAGTACGTCAGAGATGGTGCAATGGCCTATATTACCCGCCAGTATAAGGTTGTGGGTATAGTTTTTGTATTCCTGGTAGTATTCCTTACTATCCTGGCGTACATTGGTGTACAGAACCCATTTGTTCCGGTAGCTTTCTTAACCGGTGGTATTTTCTCGGGCCTTTGCGGTTACCTTGGTATGCGTACGGCAACATTTGCTTCGGCCCGTACTGCTCATGGGGCATCAAAATCTCTCAACCAGGCTCTTCAGATAGCATTCCGTAGTGGTGCTGTTATGGGTTTGGTAGTTGTGGGATTTGCACTGCTTGATATTTCAGCATGGTTTCTGTTGCTGACAAAAGCTATCTTTACTCCTGAACATATGGAGCATGGTTTACAATGGTTAGGTCTTACATTTGTTCATGAAGGAACAACCGGTTCCCAGAAGATGATAGAGATCACAGCTATTATGCTTACTTTCGGAATGGGAGCATCTACCCAGGCACTCTTTGCCCGTGTTGGTGGTGGTATTTTTACAAAAGCTGCCGATGTTGGTGCCGACCTTGTTGGTAAGGTTGAAGCCGGAATCCCAGAGGATGACCCACGTAACCCTGCAACAATTGCTGATAACGTAGGTGATAACGTAGGTGACGTCGCCGGTATGGGTGCCGACCTTTACGAATCATATGCAGGATCCATATTAGCTACAGCTGCTCTTGGAGCTGCTCTCCCTTCACTCTCAACAGATGGCCAGATGAAGGCAATTATTGCTCCTATGATTGTGGCTGCAATTGGAATTATTCTTTCTATTGTTGGTATATATCTTGTACGTACCAAGGATAGTGCAACACAAAAAACTTTGCTTAATGCACTTCTGCTTGGAACAGGTGGAAGTTCGGTCCTTATATTAATGGCACTTGCAGTTCTTGCTTATTTTAACTGGATCACATGGGGCGTTTTTGGCTCAGTAATTGCCGGTCTGCTTGCAGGTGTTATAATCGGACAAGCTACCGAGTACTTTACTTCTGATGAGTATAAACCCACCAGGGGGATTGCAAAACAGACACTTCAGGGTCCTGCAACAACGATTATTGAAGGTATGGCAGTTGGTATGTTCTCTACATGGATCCCTGTTTTAACAATCGTTCTTGGTATTATTGCATCTTACGCTTTTGCCGGTGGATTCACTAGTTTTGCAAATGGTGTTTACGGTATTGGTTTTGCTGCAGTAGGAATGTTATCAACACTGGGGATAACTCTGGCAACTGATGCCTT
Source organism: Bacteroidales bacterium (assembly GCA_030596125.1). Taxonomy (GTDB): domain Bacteria; phylum Bacteroidota; class Bacteroidia; order Bacteroidales; family VadinHA17; genus JAUVKT01. Next base: position 9,049 of record JAUVKT010000046.1, read on the forward strand.
TGGACCAATCGCTGATAATGCTGGAGGAAATGCTGAGATGTCAAAATTGCCACCAGAGGTAAGAGAAAGAACTGATGCTCTCGATGGTTTAGGAAATACTACTGCTGCTACAGGTAAAGGATTTGCTATTGGATCAGCAGCATTAACCGCTATGGCCCTGCTTGCCGCATATATGGAAGAGGTAAGGCTATGGCTTGGCAGACTCGCTGATAAGAGTATAGACGGATTCAAGCAGGTCGGCGACACCCTGTTTTATAATGATAATGTGCCAATGGTTGAAGAGGGACAGAAAGCTGTTCAGATTGCTGCCGCTCATATTGATGACTTTGTTACTGCTTATAACATCTCACTGTTTAACCCGATGGTTCTTGGTGGTATTTTCATTGGCGCTATGATGGCATTTGTTTTCTGTGCCATGACAATGAAAGCCGTTGGCAGGGCTGCAGGTGCTATGGTTGAAGAAGTAAGACGTCAGTTCAGGGAAATTCCGGGAATTCTGGAAGGAAAGGGAACGCCCGAATATGCAAAGTGTGTGGCCATTTCAACAAAGGGCGCTCAGAAAGAGATGATAGTCCCTTCTATGATTGCAATATTTGTTCCGGTCCTGATTGGTGTTATATTGGGTGTAGGTGGCGTAATAGGCTTGCTTGTAGGCGGTTTAACTACTGGTTTTACTCTTGCTGTAATGCTTAATAATTCAGGTGGTGCATGGGATAACGCTAAAAAGTATATCGAAAAAGGTAACCATGGCGGAAAAGGATCTGATGCACATAAAGCTGGTGTTGTTGGCGACACCGTAGGTGATCCGTTTAAGGATACATCTGGTCCGTCACTTAACATCCTTATTAAGCTTATGACCATGGTATCGGTTGTAATGGCTGGATTAACAGTTGCTTACAGCATTTTCTAGACCAAACACAACTTAATATCATTAAGCTGAATTAAAATTTGGATTGAAAATATTAAGTAATTAATTTGGAGGTTTAAAAACAGTGTTTATATTTGCACACTAAAACAATAACGATGTACAGACTATTTACCATTTTTATAAGCTTACTTATTCTTGTGATTCTATTTGAATGACAGATTGAGAATGGTATATATTAAATTATAAAAGGCCGTTCTCCGATGAGAGCGGCTTTTTTTGAAAGAGTTTTTATTATTTGAAATGAAACTAAGAAGCGATAAAGTAACCAGGGGACGATTGATGGCAGGAGCCAGAAGTCTATTGCGTGCTAATGGTATGAAGGAGGAACATTTTGGCAGACCCGTTATTGCTGTAGTGAACTCCTATACTGACATGGTTCCGGGGCACAGGGCGCTTGACCAGGCAGCAAGCATTGTGAAACAGAAGATACTTGAAATGGGCTGTTTTGCCCCGGAATTCAATACTATAGCTATTGATGATGGTATAGCGATGGGTCATAGCGGGATGCTCTATTCTCTTCCTTCACGCGATCTAATTGCCGACAGTATTGAATATATGTGTAATGCACATTCTGTTGATGCAATGATATGTATTTCTAATTGCGACAAGATTACTCCCGGAATGATGATGGCTGCAATGCGATTAAATATTCCGGCAGTTTTTGTATCGGGGGGACCAATGGAAGCCGGGAGGTCAGAAGGTCAGAAGTATGATCTTGTGGATGTGATGGTTGCAGCAGGTGATGACTCAACAAGTGAGGAAGATCTCCTGAGAATGGAACGTACTGCCTGTCCGGGATGTGGTTCATGTGCAGGCCTTTTTACGGCTAACTCTATGAATAGCCTTGCCGAAGCATTAGGGCTTGCTCTGCCCGGGAACGGCTCAGTGGTGGCTACTCATAAAAACAGAACAATGTTATTGCAGAATGCAGCAAGGCAAATAGTAACCAATGCGTTTGACTATTATGAAAAAGGGAAAGAGAGCGTTCTGCCCCGGTCAATAGCAACCAAATCGTCTTTTGTTAATGCACTTAAGATTGATATTGCTATGGGTGGATCGACAAATACAATTCTTCATATGCTGGCTATTGCCAATGAGGCCGGGGTTGAACTAAATTTGAGTGAGATCGATGATCTGTCGAGGTCGGTCCCCACCTTGTGCAAAGTAAGCCCAAGTGCAGATTACTATATGGAAGATGTAAATCGTGCAGGAGGAATAGTGGCTCTTATGGGAGAACTCGACAGAGCAGGATTACTTCAGCATGCTGTTCACAGGGTTGACCAGATGTCGCTTAAAGAGGTTCTCTCCAAATATGATATTATGTCGCCAAAAGCTGATAAGGATTCGATAAGTATCTACTACTCTGCTCCGGCAGGAAAGAGCCCTCATAACTTTAACTTCAGTTCACACGATACTATATACCATGAACTTGATAAGGACAGGATGACCGGGTGTATTAGGGATTACAGGAATGCATATAGCAAAGAAGGAGGTCTGGCAGTTCTTTTTGGCAACCTTGCAGTTAACGGATGCATAGTTAAGACCGCCGGGGTAGATGACGGGTCTTTGCTTTTCCGCGGGCCGGCAAAAGTGTTTGAATCACAGGATGATGCATGCAGGGCGATCCTTGGTAAAGAGGTTGCAGAAGGCGATGTAGTTGTTATACGCTACGAGGGACCCAGAGGAGGACCGGGGATGCAGGAAATGCTCTACCCTACATCTTACCTCAAAGCTATGGGTCTGGGTAATAAGTGTGCCCTTATAACAGATGGCCGGTTTTCGGGGGGTACATCGGGACTTGCAATCGGGCATGTATCGCCAGAGGCCGCAGCAGGTGGCAATATAGCTGTTATCAGAGATAACGATATAATAAAAATTGATATTGTAAATAGAAAGATAGAGATTGAAGTAAGTGATCAGGTGTTGTCGGAAAGAGACACAGCGGAAAAGGAGAAAGGTGATAAAGCATATACTCCTGAAGATAGAGACAGGGATGTTCCTGACTCTCTCAAATTATATGCCCGGAACGTTAGTTCTGCTGATAAGGGTGCAATAAGAATACTGAGTTAAAGTATAAACTAATCAACTAACCATTGAAAAATGAATAAAGAAAAGATGCAGATTACGGGATCTGAAGCAGTAATAAGATCAATCCTGGAAGAAGGTGTTGAGACAATATTTGGCTATCCTGGTGGAGCGATAATGCCAATCTATGATGCTCTTTATGATTACAGGGAGAGGTTGGAACATATTCTGGTAAGGCATGAGCAGGGGGCTACACATGCTGCAGATGGATATGCAAGGGTGAAAGGAGATGTAGGTGTATGCCTGGTAACATCAGGACCTGGTGCAACAAACCTGATTACCGGTCTTGCCAATGCAATGATAGATTCGGTACCCATGGTATGTATCTCCGGTCAGGTAGCAAGTCCTCTGTTAGGCTCAGATGCTTTTCAGGAGACGGATATAATTGGGATCAGTATGCCGGTTACCAAATGGAATTATCAGATAACTTCTGCCAGCGAAATTGTTGAGGTAATGTCAAAGGCATTTTACTTAGCCCGGACAGGAAGACCTGGTCCCGTTGTGGTAGATATTACCAAAGATGCCCAGTTTGGAATGGTAGATTTTAAGTATAAGAAATGTACCAGGTTGAGGAGTTATTTCCCATATCCTAAAGTTAAGCAGGAAGATATTGAGTCTGCTGCTATTTTGATTAATAATGCCAGAAAACCACTCCTTATTGTTGGGCATGGGGTGCTCTTATCAGGTGCACAAAAAGAGTTTGAAGACTTAGCCGTAAAGGCAGATATTCCTGTAGCTTCCACACTCCTTGGTCTTTCGGCTTTCCCGACAAAACATCCACTTTATGTTGGTATGATGGGAATGCATGGGAATTATGGCCCCAATGTTAAAACTAATGAATGTGATGTATTGATTGCTATCGGAATGCGCTTCGATGATCGTATTACCGGTGACCTTAAAAGATATGCCAGGCAGGCCGCAGTGATCCATATTGAGATTGATCCTGCTGAGATAAATAAGAATGTTGAGGTTGATGTTGATGTAGTAGCCGATGCCAGGCAAGCCCTGAAAGCACTATTACCTATGATTAATGATAACAGTCATGCTGACTGGATTGCCAGTTTCGATTCCTACAGGGATGAAGAGTACAAAAAGGTAATTGAACCAAAGATAGATGGCAGTAACAGCGGAATTATTATGGATGAGATTGTGCATCTTGTTTCGGAAAAGACGGGTGGTAACGCTATTGTGGTAACTGATGTAGGCCAGAACCAGATGGTTGGCGCCAGGAATTATAAATTCAATAAGCCAAACAGTTGGGTTACCTCAGGCGGGCTTGGCACAATGGGTTTCGGACTCCCTGCAGCAATAGGCGCTAAAGTAGCCTTACCTGACCGACAGGTAATTGTTTTTACCGGAGATGGTGGATTTCAGATGACTATGCAGGAACTTGGAACTATTGCTCAATCAAATATAGATGTTAAGATTATCATTATGAATAACAATTTTCTTGGAATGGTACGACAGTGGCAGGATATGTTTTTTGAAAAAAGGTATTCATTTACGGAGATATCTTCACCCGATTTTATTACAGTGGCTTCGGCGTATGGTATCGAAGGCTGTCGGGTAACAAAAAGGGCTGAACTGGATGAGGCTATAGACCGGCTGCTTAATTCCGAAAATTCGTTCCTCCTGGAAGTTATGGTTGAGAAAGAGGATAACGTATTTCCAATGGTTACTGCAGGAGAATCTGTTTCTAATATCAGACTTGAATAAGAACTAAAATAATTTAATAATCATCTATATGGAAAAGGAATTTACAGTTAATGTGTTTAGTGAGAATCATATAGGACTGCTAAACAGGCTTACAATAATTTTTACAAGACGTAAGATAAATATTGAGAGTCTTACCGTATCGGAGTCTCATATAAAGGGAATTCATTGCTTAACAATAGTTATAAATTCAACGGAGACCCTGGTAAAAAAGATTGTTCAGCAAATTGAAAAACTTGTTGATGTGCTTAAGGCTTTTTACTATACTACCGATCAGATTATCTACCAGGAGATAGCACTCTATAAAGTTCCGACTGAAGCGCTGACATCCGGTAGTGAGATTGAAAAGATAGTAAGGGATTACTCTGCAAGGATTCTGGAAGTAACACCGGAATATACAGTAATTGAGAAAACAGGACATAAAAGTGAAACTCAGGAGTTACTGAACAAATTAAAACCTTTCGATCTTCTCGAATTTATCAGGTCGGGCCGGGTGGCCATAACAAAACCAATGAAGGAACTTATGGTGCATTTGAAGGAGAAGGAACAGGAGTTTGACTATACAAATAGCTAATACTAATATCACGTAATACAAATAATAATGGCAAAAATCAATTTTGGTGGTGTTGAAGAGAATGTTGTGACACGGGAAGAATATCCTCTGGAGAAAGCGCTAAAAAATCTTAGTGAAGAGACGATAGCAGTTGTGGGTTATGGAGTACAGGGACCTGGTCAGGCTCTTAACCTTAAGGATAACGGTTTTAATGTTATAGTAGGACAGCGAAAAAACTCACCTTCATGGGAAAAGGCAATTAAAGATGGCTGGAAGGAGGGTGTAAATCTCTTTGCAATTGAAGAAGCATGTGAAAAGGCAACAATTATTATGTATCTTTTATCTGATGCCGGACAGGTAGCTGTATGGAGTACTGTAAAGAGATTCCTGAAACCTGGAAAAGCGCTCTTCTTTTCTCATGGTTTTGGTATCACCTTTAAGGATCAGACAAATATAATTCCGCCGGATGATGTGGATGTAATACTGGTTGCGCCTAAAGGTTCAGGGACCAGTCTCAGAAGGCTTTACCTTGAAGGAGGAGGTCTGAATGCAAGCTATGCCATATTTAATGATGCTTCAGGGAAGGCGCTTGACAGAGTACTGGCACTGGGTATCGGTATAGGATCAGGGTATCTGTTTGAAACTACTTTCGAAAAAGAGGTATATTCAGATCTTACCGGCGAAAGAGGATCGCTTATGGGTGCAATACAGGGTCTTTTTGCTGCTCAGTATGATTGCCTGAGGGGCAGGGGACATTCACCTTCTGAGGCATTTAATGAAACTGTTGAAGAGTTTACTCAGAGTCTGATGCCTCTGATTGCAGAGAACGGGATGGATTGGATGTATGCCAACTGTTCTACTACTGCCCAGAGAGGAGCTCTTGACTGGTGGAAAAAGTTCAGGGATGCTATTGCACCGGTTTATAAAGAGCTGTACGATTCTGTTGCTGCCGGCAAGGAGGCTGAGATCTCTATCAAATCAAACAGTCAACCCGATTACCGCGAAAAACTTGATATAGAATTGAAAGAATTAAGAGACTCTGAGCTTTGGAGAACAGGAGCTGAAGTAAGGAAACTCAGGCCTTAGGGTAAATCTAATTATAAACCAATGGAAGAAAAAGTACAGATTTTTGACACTACACTTCGTGACGGAGAGCAGGTACCAGGATGCCAATTAAATACAGTTGAAAAGATCGAAGTGGCTAAAGCCCTTGAATCGTTGGGTGTGGACGTGATAGAAGCAGGATTCCCGGTATCAAGTCCCGGTGATTTCAACTCGGTGGTTGAGATATCAAAAGCTGTTACCACCCCGGTAATTTGCGGATTAACAAGGGCCGTGAAAGAGGATATTGAAGTTGCTGCTGAGGCTCTTAAGTATGCTAAAAGAAAGAGGATCCATACAGGAATAGGAACTTCCTTTTATCATATTACCTATAAACTGAATTCAAACCAGGATGAAATTGTTGAGAGAGCGGTTGAGTCAGTTAAATATGCTAAAAAATTCGTTGAAGATGTCGAATTTTATGCTGAGGATGCCGGACGTACAGAGAATGAATATCTCGCACGGGTTATCGAAGCAGTAATAAAAGCCGGTGCTACAGTTGTTAATATTCCTGATACAACAGGTTATTGTCTGCCAGAGGAGTTTGGAAAAAAGATCTTATACCTTAAGGAGAATGTAAAAAATATTGATAAGGCAATCATATCCACGCACTGTCATAATGACCTTGGTATGGCCACGGCAAATACCATATCGGGTGTTATTAACGGAGCACGGCAGGTCGAAGTGACAATTAACGGTATTGGTGAGCGTGCAGGTAATACTTCGCTTGAGGAGGTTGTAATGATCCTGAGAAACCATTCAGATCTGAAACTCAGAACTGATATCAACTCAAAGAAGATCTATAGTACCAGCCGCCTGGTTTCGTCACTTATGAATATGCCGGTGCAACCCAACAAGGCAATAGTAGGGCGTAACGCCTTTGCCCACTCTTCAGGTATCCACCAGGATGGGGTTCTTAAGAACAGGGAGAATTATGAGATAATTGATCCTGCTGATGTGGGAGTTAACCAGTCATCCATTATACTGACAGCCAGAAGTGGCAGGGCAGCATTAAGACACCGGCTTGAGATTCTGGGATATACTCTTTCGAAAGAGGATCTTGACAGAACATATAAGAATTTTCTTGCCCTGGCTGATAAAAAGAAAGATGTTAGGGATGAGGACCTGGAGATACTTTTAGGCTCATTCAATAAAGAGGATCGTAATATGAAGCTTGAACTCTTACAGGTTGTTTGCGGTATGTCAACTATTCCCACAGCTACTGTTCGTATAAGATCAAACGGAGATGTTCTTACAGCCACAGGCTCGGGGAATGGTCCTATAGATGCAGCCTTCTCTGCGGTAAAGCAACTGATTAAAAGAAAAGTACGTCTTGAAGAATTTCTTATACAGGCAATAACCCAGGGGAGTGATGATATGGGTAAAGTGCACATACAGGTTGAGAGCAGGGGTAAGATCTATTACGGATTTTCCGCGAATGTTGATATTATTACTGCATCGGTTGAAGCTTTCCTTGATGCTCTGTCTAAAATTGGCTAACTGATAAATCTATATGTCTTGAAAAGTAAAACACTATTTGATAGAATTTGGGATTCGCATGTTGTTTCAACTATTGAAAATGGTCCGGAGATATTATATATCGACAGACATTTGATACATGAGGTTACCAGTCCTCAGGCATTTCACGGACTGAAATCGAGAAAGACAGGTGTTTTAAGGCCTGAAAGAACCGTAGCTACACCTGATCATAACGTACCAACAGCCGATCAGCATCTTCCTATAAGTGATGAGCTTTCCCGATATCAGGTCGCGAAGCTGGAAAAGAATTGTAAAGAGCATAATATCACAATGTATGGCCTTAATCACCCTTTTCATGGTATTGTTCATGTAATAGGCCCCGAACTGGGGTTAACACAACCGGGTATGACAATTGTGTGTGGCGACAGTCATACATCAACACATGGCGCATTCGGATCTGTTGCATTTGGAATAGGTACCAGCGAAGTTGAGATGGTACTTGCAACGCAGTGTGTCATGCAGCCAAAACCAAAAACAATGCGGATTACAGTTGACGGGGAGATCGGAGCCGGAGTCACAGCTAAGGATATTATTCTCTATATTATCTCACAACTGACGACCAGCGGGGGTACCGGGTACTTTGTTGAGTATGCTGGTAGTGCAATTCGCAATCTTTCGATGGAAGCAAGAATGACCATATGTAACATGAGCATAGAGATGGGTGCCAGGGGCGGATTGATCGCTCCGGATGAAATTACATTTGAATACATAATGGGAAGGGAATATGCACCCAAAGGGGAGGATTTCAAAAATGCTGTTGAGAAGTGGAAAAAGCTCAGAACAGATGATGACGCAGAATTTGATAAGGAGTACACTTTCAAAGCTGAAAATATCGAACCAATGATTACTTTTGGTACCAATCCCGGTATGGGAATGAGTATTGATTCTGAAGTGCCGGCATTGGAAATGATAGAACCTGAAAACCGGGATTCATTCCTGAAGTCTCAGAAATATATGGGTATTGAACCAGGAACCAGCCTGCTCGGGAAAAAGATTGATTATGTATTTGTTGGAAGCTGTACTAACGGGCGAATAGAAGATTTAAGAATGTTTACAGCATTTGTTAAAGGGAAGGTGAAATCGGCTGATGTAACGGTCTGGATAGTACCTGGATCGAAACAGGTTGAAAATCAGGCGAGAGAGGAAGGGTTAATTGATATATTGACTGAATCGGGGTTTCAGTTCCGGCAACCAGGTTGTTCTGCCTGTCTGGCAATGAATGATGACAAAGTGCCGGAAGGTAAATATTCGGTTTCGACCTCCAACAGGAATTTTGAAGGGCGGCAGGGGCCGGGTGCCCGTACAATGCTTGTAAGTCCGGTTACCGCTGCGGCTGCGGCAATAACTGGTAAGATAAGTGACCCCAGAGACTTTCTGGCAAAATAAGATAAAGCAATAAATGGCAAAAGAGAAGTTTATATCAGAAGAATCGGGATGCATTCCCTTGAACATTGAGAATGTCGATACCGATCAGATTATTCCTGCCAGGTTTCTGAAAGCTACTACCAGAGATGGGTTTGGTGAAAACCTGTTCAGGGATTGGCGTTATGACAGGAAAAATGAACCTGTTAAGGAATTTGTTCTGAACAGGCCGGAAGTGAAAGGTAAAATACTTGTGACCGGAAAAAATTTTGGCAGCGGGTCGAGCAGGGAACATGCTGCATGGGCAATTTATGATTATGGTTTCAGGGTTGTAGTATCCAGCTTTTTCGCTGATATCTTTAAAAATAATGCTTTAAACAATGGGCTGTTACCTGTACAGGTGTCACAAGATTTCCTTGAGAAACTGTTCGTCCTGCTTGAGGATGACAAGACAACACGAGTTAAGGTAGATCTGGAAGAACAGACGATCTCTGTCCCTTCAACAGGTATGAACCAGCATTTTGGGATTAGCAGTTATAAGAAAGAGTGTATGCTGAACGGATATGACGATATTGATTATCTGTTAAATATTAAAGATGAGGTCCTGGATTTCGAAAAAAGACGATCGTTATGGTAATAGAAGTAATGGATACTACCCTTCGTGACGGAGAACAGACTTCTGGTGTCTCATTTAATGCAAGGGAAAAACTGCAGCTTGCCCGCCTGCTGCTTGATGAACTAAAGGTTGACAGGATAGAGGTGGCTTCAGCCAGAGTGTCTGAGGGAGAGTATGATGGAGTTAAGGCTATAGTTGATTGGGCATCTGCAGAGGATTGCCTCGACAGGGTTGAGGTACTCGGTTTTGTTGATAATGAACAGTCGATAGATTGGATATCCAATAGTGGAGCCAAAGTGGTTAACCTGCTGTGTAAAGGCTCTCTTAAGCATGTAACCAGACAGCTAAGAAAAAGTCCTGATGTTCAT